>DAOUWT010000033.1 GCA_030666985.1 Chloroflexota bacterium | reverse complement strand
TCAATGTCGTTAAGTTAGGCAATTAATCATGTCATTTCGACGAGGTTTCGGCACGACTGCCGCCGAATAACGAGGAGAAATCTTGGTTTCAGTCTACCATTCACTTGCGACGGAAAGATTTCTCACACTTCGGTACGAAGCCGCCGGCATCCCCGAATACTGGCTGATCGATCCCCAGCGTGAACGCGCCGAATTCTACCAATTAGATGAACAAGGCCGTTACCAGTTTGTCCTTCCCGATGAGGAGGTGTATCACGCAGCCCAGCTCCCTGGCCTTGCTTTCCCCGTGGATTGGCTGTGGGCGCATCCCCCCATCGTCCAGGCATTACGAAATCTGAATCTCGTGTGAAGTTTCCCCGGCCCAGGAACCGCGTTCCTCTGAGGAACGCGGTTCCTGGGTCGCCAATCCCCAATCTGCCAATCTTCCTGCTATAATAGGGCGCTATGAAAACACATAACCTACCTGACCCTATTTTTGTCGAAAACCAAGCCAGCCTGGAACGTATGCTGGAAATCCTCTCGCGAGAAGCCGCTCTTGGCGTAGATACCGAGGCCAACAGCCTGTACGCCTATCAAGAGCAAGTTTGCCTGATACAGATCTCCACCCTAGACAGAGATTATATTGTCGATCCGCTGGTCATCGAAGACCTTTCACCCTTGGGGGATATTTTCAGGAATCCCGAAATCGAAACCATATTCCACGCCTCTGAATACGATGTCATTATGCTAGTAAAGGATTTTGGTTTTCAATTTGTCAATATTTTCGACACCATGCTGGCAGCTCGTATTTTAGGACGTGAGAATATGGGACTAGATATCCTCCTGAAGGAGCTTCTTGGGGTGCGGGTTGACAAACGCTATCAAAAGGCCGACTGGGGCAAGCGCCCGCTCCCAATAGGCATGTTAAGGTATGCTCAGGTTGATACTCATTACTTGATTGATCTGCGGAATATCCTAGCTTCGCAGCTTGTCCAGGCTGGCCGCTGGCCGCTGGCCGAGGAAGATTTTGGCCGCGCTTGCCACGCGCACACGCTCCCCAGCGGGCAAAAACTTCCCCCCTGTTGGCGTGGAAACGGCCCGCAGGCTCTCTCTCCACAGAAGGCGGCGGTCTATAAAAAACTCTGCGAATATCGCGATAAAGTTGCCCAAAAACAAGATAAGCCCCTCTTCAAGGTTTTATCACGCAAAATTTTGGTAACTTTGGCCGAAGAATGTCCTCGAACAAAGCAAGAATTCCTAAGTATTAGGGGTGTTCCCCGATGGGTGGGACAGCGATATGGTTCAGGGCTATTAAACAGCATCCAAGAAGGTTTAGAAGCAGAGCCTTTTTCGCTGCCCCACCCCAAACGCCCCAGCCGAGCTTACTTGATTCGGATGCAAGAATTAAAGCAGTGGCGCAAAACAGCGGCCCAAAAGATGGGCGTCAATTCAGCCGTTATATTACCTCGTGAGCTTCTCGACGCCGTTGCCAAAGAGGCTCCCCTTACCAAAGAGGCGTTAGCGGGCGTGTTGGAAGAAGTTCCCTGGCGAATGGAGCATTTTGGCGGGGAGATTTTGGGGGTTATCAAGAATATTTAGGAGGCTTAGATGAAAATTCGTTTTGTAGGCGCAGCTCGAACCGTGACTGGCTCAATGCACTTGTTGGAAATCAATGGCAAGAAATTATTATTAGAATGTGGACTGTTCCAAGGCCATCGTAAAGAAGCCTACCGCCGGAATCGTAATTTCCCTTTCAATTGCGGCGAAATTGACGCTGTAATCCTCTCCCACGCTCACATTGACCACAGCGGGAACCTCCCCCACCTTGTCAAGAACGGATACCATGGCCCAATTTACACCACCCATGCTACGGCGCACCTTGCCAATATTATGCTCCTCGATTCTGGGCACATCCACGAATCCGATGCTAAATACCTCAACAAGAAACTTGCCCGGCAAGGTAAACCGCTCATCGAACCTCTTTATACACAAGAGGAAGCCGCTCGTGTGGCGCACCACTTCCAAGGCCTTAAGTACAAGGAGCGGTTCTCTCCTCTCCCCGGCGTTGAGGCGCACCTGGTGGATGCCGGTCATATTCTGGGCTCTGCTGCGGTGGTATTGGATATTACCGACAATGGACGGGAGTTTCGGCTATGGTTCTCGGGCGATATTGGCCGCCCTGGACTTTTGCTCATAAGAGACCCTGTGCTCCCAGAAGAGGCCGATTACCTGATCATGGAATCTACCTATGGGGATAAAATAAAGCGCGTCCCAGATGAAGCTTTCGCCGAATTGCGCGAGGTGGTTCTAAAGACGATTGCCCGGGGTGGAAAGGTGATCATTCCCGCCTTTGCGGTGGGTCGAACGCAAGAATTGGTGTATTCTCTCCACAAAATGATGGAGGCCGGCGACATCCCTGAAATCCCGGTCTTTGTTGATAGCCCCCTGGCGATTCGAGCTTCGCACATCTTCCGGCAGCATCCGGAATGTTTCGATGCTGAAACCCAAGAATTCATTGCCAACGATGAGCATAACGCCGCTTTGGGATTCAATAAACTTAGTTACACCCGCTCGGTGGCGGAATCGAAAGCCATTAATTACGTGGAGGAACCTTTTGTGGTCATTTCTGCTTCGGGGATGGCAGAGGCGGGGCGCATTTTACATCACCTTAAAAATCACATTGGCGATTCTCGCAACACGATTCTAATCGTCTCCTGGCAGGCTCCCCACACCCTGGGGCGGCGTCTGGCCGAACGGGAGAGGGAGGTGCGTATCTTCGGAAAAACCTACCACCGCCGGGCACAAGTCGTCACCATTGGGGGATATTCCGCTCACGCCGGGCAAGACCTGCTGGCCAGGTACGCCCTCTCCACGCGGGACAGCCTCAAAAAGGTCTTCCTCGTCCACGGCGAGCCGCGCGGGGCCGAACCTCTCATGGAGCGTCTCCACAATGAAGGGATTTCGGATGTTTACTACCCCAATGAAGGGACTGTGGTGGAAATATAAGAGTGAAACGTGATGAGTGAAACGTGATGAGTGAGACGTGATGAGTGAGACGTGATGAGTGAAACGTGATGAGTGCAACGTGAAAACGTGAACGCCCCCCTTTGTCATTTCGACGAGGATGTTTCGGCAAAATACATGCCGAATTGGGAGAAATCTTAATGGTCAGTCCAATGCAAGATTTCTCCCCAAGGGTCGAAATGACACCTGGTATTACCTTGTTTTGCATAAACACTTTTGAAAAATATGCTTGCTTCCTTTAAAATCTTCATCGTCTTTGCCGGTATTGTCATCCTCTTGAGCCGCAAATGGAATCTGGGACTGGTGCTTATGCTTGCATCTGTGAGCGTAGGACTGCTCTTTGCCTATCCCTTGCCATCGGTTGGGCGCGATATGCTGCTAACCGCCGTTGCGCCGCTGACCCTGCGACTAGCTATTGCCGTCGTATTGATCATGACCCTCAGCGAATTACTGCGGCAAACTGGGAGCTTGAAAAACCTGGTCGAAGCAATTCAAGATTTAGTTCCCAATGGACGCGTTGTCATCGCCAGTCTGCCGACCTTGGTGGGGCTTTTGCCGATGGTGGGGGGAGCGATGTTCTCAGCGCCGATGGTAGACGAGGTGGGAAAGCAATTGGGCGTCGATCAAGAGAACAAGACTTTTGTAAATTACTGGTTCCGCCATATTTGGGAATATATCTCCCCCGTATATCCTTCGACCATAGTGGGCGCGGCAATCTTGGGACTAACGCTTCCTCAATTGGTGCGGGCAACGTGGCCGCTGACGGTGATGGCTGTCGTGGGGGGCATCCTTTTTGGGCTGAAGGGGATACCGCTCCATACCCAGGGAAATAAGTCCGCGAAAACCGACCGGCGAAGTTTACGAGTATTGGCCGAGAGCATTTGGCCCATTCTCCTCGTTATAGCTCTCTCACTGATACTCCCCATTGATGAGCGTGCCCGTTTGATCGTTGGTATAGTGATCACTATAACCTTGTTTATGGTATCCAGACGAATCCCACTTCACAATATTGGGACAACTTTGCGCCGGCGCGTCCCTTGGAAAACCGTTGTGGTGATTTTGGGAGCCTTGATATTTCGCGAGGTGCTTGATAACAGTGGCGCTGTGGCCGCTGTCTCCGCGGAGTTGGTCAATTTACACATCCCCTTGGCTGTAGTTGCCTTCGTGGTTCCATTCATAGCGGGGTTGCTGACCGGTCTCTCAGTGGCCGCTTTCAGCATTGGGTTCCCTGTAGTGATTCCCTTGGTGGTTGCAGAAGGCGGGCTTGTTGAGCCTCAGTGGGCAGCCTGGCTGATGGCAGGGGGTTTCTTGGGGGTGATGTTTTCCCCGCTTCATCTTTGCCTGTCTCTAACGCGGGTTTATTTTAAGGCTGAGTGGGGGCCTATTTATCGTCGTATTGCCCCCTCGGCTCTTGGTGTGGGAGTGGTGGCAACGGTGATATTGTTGCTTGCGTAGGGGGGAGGAAGCGGCTGGGGGGAAGTAAGTCCCCGCCCCGGCGCAGATACCACCCCCCAGGGTTTTTCCCCGCTTAGGCGTGTGTGCCACGCTCGGGGCTTGGTCTCACGCTCCCGCGAGGCACCCTCCTCCCCCCACGTGGCACCCTCCCCCAAAAATCCACAGGGACTGAAGGATTACTGTATTGTTTGCTACTCCCCCAGGGCGTTGACAATTTTCTCTAATGCACCCAGCCCGGCCTCCTCAGCCTTCCTGGCTTCTTTTAGCCACTCGACCGTTTCTTGGCACTGCTTGTCGAAGGGAATGGTTCTATCCCCGTCCTCAGGGGCCCAGGGGTAGCTTTCGGAGACTTTCCCTAACCGGTCCGCCACCACTTGGTAATGCTCTGTCCCTTCGTCGAATAAGGCGCTAGCCCTCCCCCTCAGGCGTGTTCGTGCCTCCCCCAGGAATTCCACCGCAAACCCCCGGCATTCACGCCAAACGGCAGCGTTATAGCCCATCCCAAAGCGATTTGCTTTTCCGCTTTCCATGGCTTTAATCCAAAGGTCGTATCCCTTGAGGCCCGAAGCGTAGTGATCGTAAATCCAATCTTTTGGATTTCTGGCATGTTTGAGTGCTCTTTCTAGGGCAGACCTGACCGTTATGACATCGTTTTGAGGTTCTCCTGGTTGGATGCTGTATACTTCTATCAGACCGATATTGGTGTCTCCTAACTCTTTCCAGGCTTTTGGTTTTTGACCGCCATTGGCGCCAGGCCCTGAATAATAATAGCCGGTCTGATCGTATCCGTAGATCACGTAGAACTCCGGAGTATCAAGCTCCCAACCATAGAGTGGTAGTCCTTCATCAATCGTTTTTCTGGCGAATTCCCAGGCCTGTTCTTGGAATTGGGAGAAGTCTATTGGTTCGTGCTTCCAGGCTAAGACGCCCTCGAATTCGTAGCCCAGGTTTTGACCTCCATCGAAGAGCATCATTGTCTTCCAAGCTGTTGGCCCGCTGGCGCAGACTGTTTCATGGATATTGAGGATAAAAGCATGGCCTGTCCCTCCGTATAACCAGGCGTCTGTCATCTCCATGCCCAGGTAATCCAGGCAGCCCTTAATGCAGCCCAAGTGCGAGACCCATTTTGGTGACCATTTAAGATTTTCTAGTTTCTTCATTTTTCTACTCCTGTCATGTCTAAGTACCTTAAATGTACCAGAACATTTGTTCGGTGTCAACTTAAAATTTGGGCGAATCGCATAAAGATACCCATTTCTCCGCCAGCGTGGTTGATTCGTTGACCCCACCGCCACAATCACGTCCACCCCTACACCTGATGTTCCCATGGTAGGTGTTTCAGTCAATACCAATTGCCGAGCCGGCCGCTTGCCATTCAAGCCAGAAATTGTAGGCTGGCATTGGGGACGTCAAGTTCAAATTGATGTAGTGGGGGTAAATTGGAAAACTAAGGATTTGCTGTTGGGGGAATGCAAATGGATAGGCGATCCACTCAACCGAAAAACAGTTCGAGACTTAATCGAGAGCAAAGCGCCGCAAGTGCTTCATGGCCTCTTAATTAGCGCAGATGAATGGGGGTTACATTATGCCTTTTTCAGTTGGAACGGATTCACTGAGGCCGCTGCCCAGATGGCAAAGGAGTCTGATGCTTTGCTGATCTCGTTAGAGACGCTGGATGAAGACTTGATAGATGTTTAGAAAATAGATTCTCTATGCCGCTTGGAACGCCAAAGCAGGCATTTCGCTCCAGGTGCGGCCTTCAAGTACGCGGCCATTTTTCTTTTTTCTCACCCCACCCCATTGTTTGAAGAAAAATGGAACATCGGAGTGTAAACACTGATTGCGAATCGCAGTAACCCAAATCTTCTCCATAGGTCGTGCCCCAGGCCCAGATTCTCCTCCCACAATTACCCAATGTATCTTGTCTAAGTTCATTTTTGTAATTGGGCCAAGCAATGGTTCCAAAGATAGAAATCGAGTCTGGGCATGAATTTGACGCAAGTGATCAATACGGAACGTGTATTCTTGGTTTTCTACGCTTACTCCCATCCAAACATTCTCTGGCCAATCAATTTCAGGGTCAATTTCCAATAGTCGTTCAGATCGTTTGGTGAGCACTTGGAATGTGTGCCAATCAGCTTGGCGCATGACATCAAGTGTGCGCTGGATGAACTCCACGGGGACGTCTTCATGAAACAGATCGCTCATGGAATTGACGAAAATCATTTGAGGTTTTTTCCAATGTAGCGGATCTTCCAAAACATACTCGTGCATGGTCAGTTCAAACCCGTTTCGATATTTTTCTTGCCCCATGGCTTTTAATCGGTGTGCCATGCGCTCGGCGTAGCAATTTTTGCAGCCTGGACTGATTTTGGTGCAGCCTGTCAGTGGATTCCAGGTTGATTCTGTCCATTCGATTGATGAATGTTGACCCATAAAAAATAGCTCCTAGGCAATATCAACAAGCCCTGAACAAATGTTCTGTTCTCGTTAATTATATCACTTTTCAGGAAATGTTACCAATACTTTATCTGCAAAAGTGCCCCTTCTCCGTTTTGAAGGATTCGCCTGAATTTTTCCAACAGATTCCATTTTCAAAAGTACATCTTTGTAATTTTTACTAATGTATCTGCGGCCAACATTATGGTCTCGATAAATTTGTCTCATAGACAATGTTTTACCAGCGTATTTATCCAGCAACAAATTCTCTAATTCATCTATGGGGCGCGAAAGCTCAAATAGTAATGGCTGACTTTCCAACGCAGGACTGTATTCAAAAGTTGGTACCCCTTGCTCCATTCCACTACTCATTTTAGCCATTATATCTTTCATAATCTCATATCCCCTAAAATGCTTTGTAACAAATATCAAGTGGTGACTTGTTCGATTTCCGCTATGATTGCGAAACCTAAACGGAAGAACAAATCTCTCTCCGTGGCTTTGAAGAGCTTGACTTAATTCTTCAACAATTGTTAATTCTCTCTCGCGTGGATCAAGCCTGGATAATTTTAGGCGCAATTTATCTGCGCGTTTTTGTCCAAATAGAGCATTCATATGCTCTTCAACTAACTTATTATTTATACCCATATTGATTCGATTGTAGTTGAAGAAGAAAATACAATCACAACCCCAGTCCTTCAACACTGAATCAACAAGCCGTAACGACAATCCTTTATACCCCCAAGGATCAACAAATAGTAATGTTGGCACCAGTCTCATTTGCTCAAATTGCTTGATGATTTCAGTACCGATTTCATGATTATAGACTATAGGTTTATGGCTTAATGTCTCAATTCCTGGCAATTCTTCAATAGCAACTTCAAGGGCTCTTGCATTAGCTTCATCTTTATCATTAAATATAGCCACAAGAAATTTTCTCATGTCATCATCGTTAATTGCTTGTTTTAATACTAACAATGGCGTTGATGCAGTTCCAATTTCATAACGACCTGGCCCAGCAAATAAATCAATATACGCTATTTTCCCATCTAGTTTCTTCTTGACTGTGGATATTATCACCTTTGCCCACACCCAAAAATACTTTGAAATAATAGTGGTTTTAACTAGGGATTGCTCTCTCTGTTCTCCAAAAAAATCATTTTTCATCTTGATTCTCTCCCGTGTCAACACCTTTTTCATTCATCAGAGAAGCGAATTGTAACCGCTTTCCCCTCTGCCTCCCTCGCAAAATCAGCCACTCCCTCGTAGTTGCGATGAATATTATTCAATTACAGAGACAACACCAGGCGCAAACCTTCTTCCAGCCGTTGCATTTGCCCTGAAGATAAACCGCCTATCCGTTCCATTAGAAATGATTTATCTACGGTAATGACCTGTGAGACATTGGCCACTGAATCCTTTGAAAGCCCCGTACTTTTAGCTGACAAAAAGATATTACCAGGAGCATTGGCAAGTCGAAGATTAGAAGTGATGACGACAGCGATGATGGTATTAATACGACTGGTATTAAATGAATCAGCCTGGATAACGACGACGGGACGACGATATCCAGGCATAGAACCAGCCGGTTCTGGTAATGAAACCCACCAAATATCTCCTCGTTTTATCACCATTCATCCTTCGGTAGAGAAGCGAATTGCAATTGCTGTATGACTGGGTCTAAAGAGTTTGTTTCTTCAGCGTAGATCGCGTTCAGGGCATCCGTGACATTCTCCTGGTGATATTCTTTAATATAAGCCGAGATCGCCCTAGAATACAACTCGCTGCGCGACATCTCAAGTTGCTTAGACAACTCTTCAGCAGCGATAAAAGTTGGATTTGGAATTGAGATAGCTGTTTTGGTTACTGTTTTCATATTATAAGTATAACCTAGGTTATACCAATGTCAAGGCGTTTTTCCTCTGCCTTCTCTGCATCCTCTGCCCCCTCTAAAACCCCTCCAACCTCCCAAAATCAGCTACACCATCCGCTAGCGATGCGATGCGCTGCAAGATGCCCAACCGATTAGCGCGTTGGACCTCATCATCGGCCATGACCAGCACATCATCGAAGAAACCCTTGATGGCGGGCATGAGGGGTAAGAAAGCCTCGAAAAAACCATTCACAGAGCCGGGCACACGCTCACAGGCTTCGGCTTCTTCTAATGCTTTTAAGAGCGACTCTTCGGCAGGTTCGGTTTTCGGAAGAGCTTGATACCCGATACCTGATACCTGATCACGGGTGATACGCACACAGCGGGCGTAAGTATCGAGAATGTCTTCCCAATTGTTGTGATAAATCCACGCATCCAACTCGTACACGGCGCACGATGCTCCGGCGGGGTTGTGCCCTTGGGCGGCCAAAACGGCGTCAACTACATGGTAAGAATAGCCGCCAGTATCCAGAAGGTAATTTCGTAAACGCTCTTGGATGAAGTCCAGGCAGGCGGCTTTGGCGTCTGGGGCGGCCTCGATGGGAAGCTGCTTGGCGGCGGCTTCAATTGCGGCGCGGAGGTCAAAGTCCATGTCCCAGGCGATGAGGTTGCCGACCAGCCCCAGGGCGGCCCGCCGCTGGGCAAAGGGGTCTTTGTTCCCCGTGGGGGCCAGGCCCGCCGCGAAAAGGCCGGCCAACGTGTCCAAACGGTCTGCCACGCCCACAGCCAGGCCGGGTTTCCCTTCCGGGGCCGGGTCATCCGCCGAGGCGGGGAGATAATGCTCCCGGATGGCGGCGGCGACCCCCTCCCTCTCCCCCGAATTGAGAGCATAATGATAGCCCATCACCCCTTGCAGCGAGGTCATATCCACCACCATTTGGGTAGCGAGATCGGCCTTGCAGAGCTGGGCCGCGCGTCTGGTAACGGTCAACTCGTCGGGGCGGAGACCAAGCATGGGGGCCAGCACATCCACCAACTTTGAGATGCGCTTGGTTTTATCCCCCATAGAGCCGAGGTCAACCTGGAAGGTGAGCAAGTCCAAGTCGGGGACATATTCCTCTAAAGTTTTTTGGGTGTCTACACGCACAAAGTAGGCGGCGTCGGTGAAGCGGGCGCGGATCACGTCCCCGTTCCCCTGGGTGATTGGCTGGTAGGCCTCGGCGGCATTCTCGCGGGGAGGTTTGTTGGCGACGGTGATGTAATAGGGGAGCAGACCCACCTCTCCCCCGTCCCCTCTTCCTCTAGGAGAGGGGAGAGCTTGCACGGGGAAGTAGCGTTGGTGCTTTTTCATCACGGAGGTAAGCACCTCGCGGGGGAGGGCCAGGTGGGCGGGGTCGAACTCTCCCCGCAGCGCGGTGGGGGATTCAACCAGGTGGGTGACCTCGGTGAGGAGGGCCGGGGCCGGGGGGATTTCCCCCTCCACCTCGGCGGCTAGGGCGTTGATTTGGCGCTGGATGGCGGCCTTGCGTTCGGCTTGGTCAAGGATTATGCCTTGCTCTTCGAGGGCGGCGAAATAGTTGGCCGGGTTCTGGACGGTGATCTCTTCTGGCTCCAGGAAGCGCAGTCCGCGGGTGAGGTTGCTGGCTTGGAGGCCCGCAAATTCAAAGGGGATGATGGTCTCTCCATGGAGTGCCAGCAGCCAGCGGATGGGGCGCGAAAATGCTACGTTGGTGTGATTCCAGCGCATAGATTTGCGGCAATGGATGTTAGCGATCAGTTCATTAAGCGCGTCTGGCAGGACTTCGTGCGCGGGCATCCCTTTTTGGCGCACCACAGCGGTAACGTATTCGCCGCCGTCAATTTCTTTCACCACTAGGTCTTCTGCCGCCACACCTTTAGAGCGGGCAAAGCCTTGGGCGGCGCGGGTGGGTGTGCCATCGGGGTCAAAGGCTCGGTTGGCCGGCGGCCCTTTGACAATTTCTTCCAGGTTGGCCTGGGTGGGGGCTAAGTCTTCCACGTAGGCCACCAAACGCCGGGGCGTTCCGTAAATTTTGACTTCACCATGGGCCAGGCGCAGTTCTTCCAACATGGCTGGAACACGCTCGCGAAGCTGCGCCAGGGCGCCTTCTACGTCGGTGTGGGGGAGTTCCTCGGTGCCGATCTCTACGAGTAAGTGACTAGGGACTAGGGATAAGTGACTAGGGGTTTCTCGAATGACCGTCTTTCCTGATTCCTTGTCACTAGGCACTAATTCCTGATTACCAAGCCAGGGGAATTCCAAACGCTGCCGCTGCTCTACATAGGCCTCGGCAACCCGGAGCGAGAGACCGCGCATTCTGCGGAAAAAACCGGCCCGTTCGGTAACGCCCACCGCTCCCCGCGTGTCGAGGATGTTGAAGGTGTGTGAGCATTTGAGCATATAGTCGTGGGCGGGGATGACCTGGTGACGTTCCAGGCAAGCCTTGGATTCGGCTTCGTAGAGGTCGTACATTTGGCGCAGGCGTTCAACATCGGCCAGCTCGAAGGCGTATTTGCTGGATTCTTGTTCGTTTGTGAAGTAGACATCCCCGTAGGTGCGTTCCTGATTCCATTGTAGGTCGCGGAAATCACGCACGCCCTGCAGAGCCATGGCAATGCGTTCCATACCATAGGTCAATTCTAGCGAGATGGGGTCAAGCGTTTGTCCACCAGATTGCTGGAAATAGGTGAATTGAGTGATCTCCAATCCGTTGAGCCACACCTCCCAGCCCAGGCCCCACGCGCCTGTCACGGGGGAGGCCCAGTTATCTTCTACAAAGCGTATGTCGTGTTTAGCGGCATCAATCCCCAGGGCAGCCAGCGATTCAAGGTAGACATCTTGTGAATTCTCCGGGGCCGGTTTGAGGATGACTTGGTATTGGATGTGCTGGTAGAAACGGTTGGGATTTTCGCCGTAACGTCCATCGTCGGGCCTAATGGAGGGTTCCACGTAGGCCACGTTCCAAGGCTCTGGGCCCAAGACGCGGAGCGTGGTGGCCGGGTTCATGGTTCCTGCGCCAACTTCGGTGTGGTAGGGTTGCCAGATCAGGCAGCCTTTCTCGGCCCAGAAATGTTCTAAGGCCATAATGATGGATTGGAAGTCTAGGTTTTTAGTCATGGTTTCTCCGTGATGAGTGATGAGTAACAAGTAATGAGTAATGAGTGATGAGTGATGAGGGATTATATCATGGAGAGGGCATGGGAGCAGGGGAGCAGGAGAACAGAGAAGCAGGAAAGCAGGGTAACAGGGGTGTTTTTCCCGGAAGTTGTTACTTTTCTCGCTGGTAATTACTTCGAGATAGAGTATAATTTCGGGGTATGTGTGATTTTTAAATTGAGTATAGAGATTTGTAAGTCCTACTTAATGTTTCGATTATTATTCAAAGAGAGAGTGACATGTCTAAAAACTATTCCCTAACTCCCTGGAGCCTGGAAGACTTATTCCCCACTCACGATGGGCCTGAGATCAAAGCCGCCTTTGAAGATTTAGAGAAGATGGCTCAAGATTTTGAGGCTCACCGCGAAAAGCTGACGCCTGAGATGGACTTCGAAGATTTTGTGGATGTTATCAAAGACCTAGAGGATGCAACCCTGACGGCCTATCAATTGGGGTCTTATCCCGGTTTATGGTTTGCCGCAGATACCCAAAGTCAGGAAGCGCAAGCCCTGCAAGCCCGCGTCCAGCAATTTTTGGCCAAGATACAAAACCTGACCCTGTTCTTCTCCTTGTGGTGGAAAGAATTGGACGTCGAAAACGCCCAACGCCTAATGACTCGCGCGGATGGTTATCGTTACTGGCTGGAAGAAATGCGCCACTACAAACCCCATACCCTCACTGAGCCAGAAGAGAAGATCATCAACATCAAAGATGTAAACGGCGTTCACGCCCTGGTGACCCTGTACGACTCTATCACCAACCGCTACGTCTTCAAAGTTGAAGTGGATGGCGAGGTCAAGGAGATGACGCGCGGGCAATTGATGGTGCTGGTTCGCAGCTCTGACCCCGATCTCCGCGCAGCCGCTTACCAGGAACTCTACAGGGTTTATGGCGATGACGGCCCCATCCTGGGGCAGATGTACCAAACCCTGATCCGCGACTGGCGCGCCGAAAACGTGGACTTGCGCAGCTACGCTAGCCCTATCTCGGCCCGCAACCTGGTCAACGATCTCCCCGACGAAGTCGTTGATACATTATTAGATGTTTGCGAAAAGAACGCTGGGATATTCCAAGACTACTTCAGGCTCAAGGCTAAGTGGCTGGGAGTTGAGAAGCTGCGCCGCTGCGATGTCTATGCGCCAGTGGCCGAATCCGATAAAGAATTTGATTTCGACCAGGCCGTGAAATTGACCTTTGAGGCTTTCGAAGCCTTTGACCCCCGCGTCGCTAAACTAGCCAAACAGGTCTTCGAGAAAAATCACATTGACAGCGAAGTGCGCAAGGGCAAACAGGGCGGAGCCTTCTGCGCCTCTATAGTGCCCGGCCATATCCCCTATGTCAAGGTCAATTACCAAGGCAAAGCCGATGATGTGGCCACGCTGGCCCATGAGCTGGGACACGCTGTCCACGCCATGCTGGCTTTTGGCCACAACGTGTTCACTTTCCACTCCGCGCTGCCGATGGCCGAAAACGCCTCCACTTTCGCCGAGATGCTCCTCGTTGACCGCTTGCTCGCTACGGAAAACGACCCGGCCGTGCGGCGCGATATCCTTTTCCGCCAGGTGGACGATGCTTACGCCACCATCATGCGCCAAATTTTCTTCGCCATGTTCGAAGTCACCGCGCACGATATGGTTGCTGAAGGAGCCACTGTCGACCAAATTGCTGAGGCGTATTACAAAAACCTCGAAAAGCAATTTGGTGATTCCGTTGAACTCAGCGAAGAGTTCAAATGGGAATGGGTTTCTATTCCCCACTTCTTGCATGTGCCTTTCTATGTTTATGCTTATAGCTTTGGGCAGCTCTTGGTGTTCTCTCTTTATAAGCAGTACAAAGAAGAGGGGGATGGTTTTAAACCCCGTTACATCAAGGTGCTCGAGGCTGGCGGCTCTGCCTCCCCGGCTGACATCTGCGCCGAAGCCGGCCTGGACATCACCCAGGCGGAGTTCTGGCAGGGTGGGTTTGATGTCATCAAAGGAATGGTTGAAGAGTTGGAGCAAATTCCGGTGGAGTGATGAGTAAAGAGTGAAACGTGATGCGTGTCGCGTGTCGCGTGATAAAGCAGAGATTTGTTGCCTAGCCTTGCTAATAGAACAAAAACGCCCAGCACAGTTTCTTTGTGCTGGGCGCGTTATTTTTAAAGCCTCCTCAACCGGGGAAGTTTTGGAAAACAATCCGCCGCTGACCCAACCGACGCAGGTCGGTTTCGCAAAACAGGGTCGATTTCTAATCGATTTGCCAGGCGAATCGAATTCGCCGCTGGCCTGCGAAATCCGCCTTCGCGGATTAGAATTCAGGAAATGTTTAGAGGGAGTGTTTTTCTCTGCGGCTCTACCGTTACTCTACCGTTACGCCATTTCACCAGACGTGGGAAACACCTCATTTTCCACAGCACCCATAAGCTCCTTGGCCAGATTCAGGAAAAAGGCTTGGAGGTCGGCGATTTCCAAGGGCTTGATCATGCGGGGGAGAAGCTTGACTTGACGTACACGCTGGATAGCAATTGCTAGCCAATAATCATCCATACCTATATGTTTTTGTCGCGCCTGGGGGAGTAACTCATCAAACGGCATCAACTCTTGGCAAACAAAAAAAATGTCTACAAAGTCCTTTTCAGCGGCACGATCGAACAACGCTGACAGTTTATTACAGGCTATGTCTAATGAGTTGTCAACCTGGATGCTGAACGTTTGATTGAAAATAGTTGGCTGTAAACGATATGGAGAGTCGTAAGCAAAGTCCAACTTCACTCGTTCACCATCTTGTTCTGTGATAAAACATTCAACAAAGGTGTTAAATGTTCGGCTGAATTCGAGCGTGGCACCTAATTTTTCGACAATCGTTTCTAATGATGGTTGTACGAAGTGAATTGCCTTAGGATCAGCCGAGAAAAAGTCAAGGTCTTCAGAAAAGCGGTGCCGCAAATAGAAAGCGGCCAGCGCAGTGCCGCCAGCCAAATAAAAATTATCAGCCAGTTGCGAGTCGCCAATCGCCTTAAGTAGTTTCTTCTGGAATGTGGTCAAAATCTCCATAGCGTGCCCTGACGTCTGATTGATCAAAATACCAATACCAAAATTCACGAATGTCTTTGGGTAAGAACAGATGCGGTAAATAGTAATGAATGGTAGCCAAACCGATAGCGCGAATATCATCGGATGTCCCATGCAGCAACACCCGCTTAACGTACCACTCACGAAAAGCTTCGTTTTCCTGAGCGTCCGGGGGAATATCATAATCCCAGACTAATTTCTCGTTGATCAAAATTGGTTTCATAGCTTCATTATAGCAGAACTTCTATCCGCAAATTTGCGCTAATCTGCGCTAATGGCAAAGTGACCGGCCCAGATGCGCCTCGCGCCTCACGCCTCACGCTTCACTCATTACGCATTACGTTT
>DAOUWT010000427.1 GCA_030666985.1 Chloroflexota bacterium | reverse complement strand
TTCTCTTCCTTTGGTTTTCGTCCTCGAATGGCCGTCTGGATTTGCTTAATATTCTTCTCTATCAGCGTCTTATCGGTCTCTGGGCTGCCATAGCCTCCATCTGTGTAAAGGGTCTCTATCTCTGTACGCTTCTTCAGTTCCGGTAATGCCTCTTCTAATAGTTGAGTATCATCGATATTGTTTGGCGCAACCTGCACATTGGTGATGAGCTGTAATTTATTCTTAGGATCGCAGGTCTCGGTCAAATTAGCAACATAACCTTTGTAATGCGTGTTGCCTTTGATGCGATAACTGGCTTCCAAATCATCCACGGATTGTAAACAATTAGAACTTAGTTCTCGGTTCTCTTTGGAGATAATCTGCCCCTCAATCAGGTTGAAATGTTCCGCAAATATCCGTTCCAGGATTTGGTAGGCAGGTTCTTTGGCATACCCATCCTCCAGCTCTTCCAATAAATGGAGGATCGTTACACCGATTTGCTGCAAATGTTCTTCTAGGGCTGTTTTGCCTTTCACCCGATAGGTGTATTGTCCAGCCGTTCCTTTGAGATATGACTCAAAACTTTCTGCCAATCGTTCCCGATCCTCTTCACGTAAGATACGATGTACACGCTGAATGGCTTCCACAAGCAATTGCAGGCGGCTGGCATTCACGATGTTACTTGCTATTTGGGTTGAATCCATACGCTGCATCCCTGTTCGTACCTGTAAGTTCCGAATTTGGAAGTCTGTAATTTTTTCAAATGCTTTTTCCAGCAAGTTTTCTCCTGTTTCAAGGTAGTGCTTGCTCAGACGTTCCCGAAAGTAATACAGTGTCCGGATAGCAAAGTCGCCATCTCCCAGGCGGTCATAGCCCAGAGCGTAACGCACCTGCAGATTGAAGCAGAAGTTTGCATGTAATTCTGCGTCGCTCCAGCCAAACCCGGATTTCATTACTTCAAGTCCTACCAGCACATTTACTGGCACATTTGGCCTTGAAGGTTCACTGGAATAGATATCTGCAAATCCCTCTTCATCTATCAGGCAGAAAAAATCTTCGTAAAAATTTTGAGCCCATGACTCTTTAAGCATATTTATTTGCTTTTCTGGTAGTTCGCTGACTGCACTAATCAGGGCCGGCTGTAAGTGTTTTGTGTTTTTTCTCAACATAGCTTCATTATATTAAAGTTTCGCTCTTTTGTGAATCCCTTTTGACCTTTTTGCAGTAGAGTCATGAATCTAATCTTGATCGAGTTTTTCCTAATCCCTAGGGTCTGATTCCTGGTACCTGCCTCACGCGTTGACAGCCTGCAACCCACCGGATATACTTTTATCAGACACAAACCAAATAACCTTCGGGGCAGGGTGCGGGTTTACAGCCCAATTCCCGACCGGTGGTATTCCCCAACCAGGGAGAGTCCACGAGTGCCAAGTTGCACATGAACCGGTGAGAATCCGGTGCCGGCGGTAACAGTCCGAATGAAAGAAGGTCAATACATCTCGTTAAGATGGGCACCCACGCCCCGAAAATAACACGGGGCTTTTTCTATGATTGAAGACAAAAAACTGACCACCAGAGACCGGCCGTTTAATCGGGTAGCGCCGCTGTTTGCATCTTTTACTGCTGGCCTGCTGCTGTGGAGCGCATT
>DAOUWT010000287.1 GCA_030666985.1 Chloroflexota bacterium | reverse complement strand
TGTCACTGCGAGGAACGTCTTTTGTGACGTGGCAGTCTCCCCGTTAACAGTAACACAGTGCTGTCAGGGAGATTACGGTGTACAGCCCACAGGCTAGTGCCGCACTCCGCTACGCTGCGTTCGCAATGACATGTGGTTAATGAGAAAAAGTGTCAACTAATGTTTGGCCCAAAATGAACCATCCCGAAATAGCTACCACAAAGGAAAAACATGAGACCAACCTCTGCCTATCGTTTGGGGGTAACAATAGGAGGCTTAACAATCTTAATTGTCTCCATTTTGAGTTGCCCCCTTTCTCTGGAATATGTTGGCGTAGGGCTGGCGACGGTCTTGTTCGTCGCTTTTCAGACTAATTTCCCCATGAGGTTATTAAGAAGTGAAATAAGCCTGGTCCACATTCTTGGCCTGGGGGTGGGAATGATATACAGCTTCCCGTTTAGTATGTGCGCAATGAGTTTAGGAGTTATAGGGGGAACATTCATCCGCTGGAAAAGGAGCAAAGTCCCTTTTAAACAGTTTTTCAGGAATAAAGAACAGTGGTTGGAGATGGGATTCCTGGTGGGGATTAATTTGCTTCCCCTGGCCTGGGTATGGGGATTTAAGGGATGGGCCGGCGGCATGTCTGGCAACATAATTTCCGATACTCAAATTTCAGGTAAAATCACCGTCGCGTTGATTGGCTTTGCGGTGATACATAGTGGTTTATTTATCGCCGATCATTATTTCCGGAAATCGTCTAAGAACAAGTTCTTCCGGCGCGACCTGGCCTTTTTAGGATTAGTAAATCTATTACCCTTACCCTTTGTCATTATTGCTGTTCAGGCATATCCACTCATACAAATAGGAGCCTTCACTGTTTTGGCTGGAATCTTGGCCGTTGCCGAGGTTTTAATCTTCGAGTTGGGAAAAGTCCGTTCTCAGGCCGAGAGACAGGTTGAAGAGCTTTCTACTTTGAACCAGATCAGCCGCGCCCTCCAATCTACCCTGGCCTTGGATGAATTACTACCCATCATCCACCAGCAAGTTACCAATTTTCTAGGAATCGACAACTTTTACGTCGCTTTATACGATGGAGACAGAGATGAACTTTGGTATCCGTTGGCAGTTAAGCACGACCAACGTCAAAATTGGCCCCGGCGTCCCATGGAAGACCGCCTGACAGATCGCGTGATATTGGAGAAAAAGTCCATCCTGCTGACACCCAAATACCAGCAGGGGTCTGACTACATCGGTTTACCTCCCAGCGCGGAAACACCTCAATCTTGGATGGGGGTGCCACTGATCACCTCAGAGCGTGCCCTGGGCTGTTTGGCAGTCATGGGATTCGATCCAAACGTAGAATTCACCACCTCTGACCTCAACCTCTTGAACACACTTTCTGGGCAAGTGAGCGTAGCCATAGAGAACGCGCTCTTATACGCCAGCACCGACCAGGCCCTCACCCGCCGCGTCCAACAACTCGCCATGTTAGAGAGAGTGGGCCGGGAACTTTCTGCTGAACTTGACCTGGATCGCTTATTCGACCTCATTCTCCAGTCCACATTGAACTTCACAAACACAGAGGTAGGGGGGGTAGCATTATTAGATGAACAAAGCAATCATTTAGAGATAAAAATGAGCCAAGGTTATAACCGTGATCTTCCAAAAGAGCCTGATTTAGTTGGCATAGTGGGACGAGTTGCCCGCACCAAACAAGCCCAAAATGTACCCGATGTCCGGCTGGATGAGGATTATCACGAACTTCACAATGGCAGCACACGTTCGCAGTTGAGCGTTCCCATGCTGCACAATGAACGTCTCTTGGGCATCATCAGTGTCGAAAGTCCTCACTTGAAAGCATTCTCCGAAAATGACCAGGCTTTCATCTCCCAACTAGCGGATCAAGCGGCCATTGCCATCCATAGCGCCCAATTATTCTCCAATGCCACCCAGGAACGGGATCGCCTGGATACTGTACTGGACTCGGTTGGCGAAGCCATTTTGATGATCCAAAGGGATGGCCGGGTCTTGTTGGCAAATAAACTCATCGAAACCCTTACCGGCGCCCAGCTCGATGAAATCATTGGCGTACACTTTAGCGAACTCCCGGCCTTGGTCAGTGCTGCCCTGGGTAGGGCGACTGAAGGCGTCACTCCATTAGAAGATATCTGGTCAGGAAAACTTGCTTCTTTGCCCATCCATGAGATCTATAAGATCAAAAAGCCTAATTCTGGACGTATTCTCAACCGGGGCGTGTTCCCCGTGGGTGAAGGAAGGGAGGATATGCAGGGCATCGTCATTGTCCTGCGAGACATCACCGAGGAAATTCGCATCCGCCAAGAACGGGAACTGATCAGTGAAACGCTGGTTCATGACCTCCGCTCCCCAACCAGCGCCGTCTTAGGGGCATTGGACATTATAGAAGATATACTTCCCGAAGGCGAAAACAAGGATGTACTCACTCAATCCTTGAGAGTGGCCCGGCGCGGCACGGGGCGAGTCTTGCGATTGATCAACTCTTTGCTAGATATTTCCCGCCTGGAATCTGGCAGCATGGAACTGATCTTAGATCTTACGAATATCACAGATATTGTAGAGGACGTCCTGATCGAGTTTGTTCCCCAGGCCAACCAGGCCGGAATCGTTTTGCAAAACACCCTCACATACAACCTGCCCCCTCTCTGGGTAGATGTGGAGAAATTGAAGCGCGTCATCGTTAACCTGATAGACAATGCCATAAAATTCACACCCGAAGGGGGACAGGTGGTCATTTCAGCCTCCCGCCAGGGAGAAGAAAAACTCCTCTTCCAGGTTCGAGATACAGGGCCTGGGATTCCTGCCGACTACCGGGAGAAAATATTCGAACGTTTCGTCCAAGTACCGGGCCTCCGAGGCCGGCGGAGAGGCTCAGGGCTGGGGTTGACGTTTTGTCTCCTGACAGTGGAGGCGCACGGCGGGGAGATATGGGTAGACGAACACCCCGAAGGCGGCAGCCTGTTCAGCTTTGTCCTGCCTTTGGAAGGCCCCCCAACGGATAACAAGCAGATCATTAGGCGATCTTACCTTGATAAGGATGACTAGAGGAAAAGCACCGATAAGGGAGTTCCAAGTACTAGCTACACTGAGTACGCCCCCCTGCCCTGAGGTGTTGTTTTTGACTGAACGGTTGTAGGCGCCCCCACCCGGCCTCCCCCAAATGTGACGAAATGCGTGTCAAATTTGGGGGAGGGGTGAGTCTCCATCCGGGTCTTCCTTGAATGCGACGAAGTACATGTTGAATTTGCCCTTACAGGATGCTTCGCGAGGGGAGGGGCAAGGCATCCCCTCAAATTCCTGCTTTTGGCATTTGGGGGGGCTGAGGGGTGGCATCCCCCCAAATTCCTGCTTTTGGCACTTGGGGGGACTGAGGGGGGCAGGGGTGATTCTGCTCTCTATTATGCCGATGCGGTAGAGGTGTTGTTTTTGACTGAACGGTTGTAGACGCCCCCACCCGTCCTCCCCCAAATGTGACGAAATGCGTTTCAAATTTGGGGGAGGGGTGAGTCTCCATCCGGGTCTTCCTTGAATGCCACGAGAAAATGTAGACTTTTAGGAAGGTGTAGAATCCTTCCCCCCATTTTCGTCTCGCATGCTTTTGCGAGATGCAAATGTGGGGACTGAGGGGGGCAGGGGTGATT
>DAOUWT010000385.1 GCA_030666985.1 Chloroflexota bacterium | reverse complement strand
GATGACGAGGACGGCAACGGTGTTGACCAGGGCGCGGGTGAAGAGGTTGATTTCGGCGGTGGCGGGCAGGGGTAAGAGGAAATACCAGACCAAAAATGTTAGGGCGGCAATAGCTATTACAGCGGGGACAAAGATTGCCGAGACGCGGTCGGCCAGACGCTGAATGGGGGCTTTGCTGCCCTGAGCTTCCTCTACCAGGCGGATGATTTGCGCGAGGGCGGTGTCTTGGCCCACTTTGGCGGCTTCGAATTTGAGGAGGCCTAATTTGTTGAGGGTTGCGCCTACTACTTGGTCGCCGGGGCCTTTTTCGACAGGGAGAGATTCGCCCGTTATCATGGATTCGTCTACGGAGGAACGGCCATCTACTACTACGCCATCCACGGGGATTTTTTCACCGGGGCGGACGAGGACGATGTCTCCCACTTGTACTTCGTTGGTCGGGATTTCTAGTTCTTCTCCATTTCGTATTACGCGGGCGGTTTTGGCTTGGAGCGACATGAGCTTTTTTATGGATGCGCTGGTGCGCCCTTTGGCTTTGACTTCGAGGAATTTTCCGACCTTGATGAGGGTGATGATCATGGCTGAGGTTTCGAAGTAGAGGTGTCCGGGCAGAAATCCGAGCAAAACGGAAATGGAGTAGAAATAGGCCGCAGAAGATCCCATGGCTACTAGGACATCCATGTTGGCGGAGCGGTTGAGGAGAGATTGGAATCCTCCCACGTAGTATTGCCATCCCACGTAAAACTGAACAGGGGTAGCGAGGGCAAACATGAGCCATCTTATCCAGGGCTGGAAGGCCCAGGCGGAGAGGAGGTTGAAATCGCGTCCCATGGAGAGGAGGAAGAGGGGAACGGCGAAGAGTAGGCCCACGGTCAGAAGGTGGCGCTGCTGGGCTATTTCGGCTTCACGGGCCTGGAGTTCAGCGTCTTCTAGGTCTCCTCCTAGGATCATGGCCTCGAATCCAGCTTTGGAAACTGTTTGTCGAAGTTCGGTTTGGCTAACCATGGTGGGGATGTAGGTGACGCGGGCGCGTTCGGTGGTGAAGTTGACGCTGGCATCAAGGACGCCGTCCATTTGGCGGAGGTCGCGTTCCAGGCGGCGGGCGTCGTTGTCGTCACTGAGGCGTTGGATAATAAGGTCGGCCTCCCCAGTGGCTATGCCGTATCCGGCCCGCTCGATGCGGTTCAGGATATCGTCTGTTTCTAGCAGGGCGGGGTTGAATTCGATTGTGGCCCGCTCCGAGGAGAGGTTGACGTTGGCGAGGTATACGCCATCGACTTTTTTGATGTTGCGCTCAACGGCGGCGACGCAGTTGGCACAGGTCATGCCCATGATGGGGAGGATGATTTGTTTGTTTTGTGGCATGGTTGGGGGCTAGGGATTAGTGACTAGGGATTAGGGACTAGGGGACTAGTGATTGGGGACTAGAAAATGAAATTGTAAATGGTAAATTTTGAATGGTGAATTGTAAATGAGGTCGTTTACAATTTATAATTCACCATTTACCATTTATCATTTGTTTTATGGGTTTTATATTACTGCACTGCGGGAAAGTTAATCTCAGCTAATAGAGCCTTGATGCTTTCCTCGGTGGCTGGGTCTTGGAAGGTGATGGTGGCTTGTTTGGTGTCGGCGGCGGCTTCTACTGTTTGGACGCCTTCGAGTTCACTGACTTCCATTTTGATGGAGTGGACGCAATGTCCACAAGAGATACGGGGGATGTTATAGGTTACGGTTTGCATGGTTAACTCCTTGGTTCGATAAAACCTTTGAATCAATTCAAAGGTTGCTAAAAATAAGCCGACTCGCCAACGGCACACTCAAGGGGTGCATACCGTGAGCAAAGCGAAGTCGGCTCGGCCTGTCAGGTCGCGGTCTCAAGGGTAATGGACCAACCGCGTTGGCCGTTGCCGGAAAGCCGCCCAATTCGATTGGGCTAACTACCCAGTTATCACGACAAATATTTGTCTCAGACTTTCGCGGCAGCGTCGAAGACATCGATGATTTCTTGAAGAACGCGTTCGCGGTCTTCGAGGTCGTCTCCCCGCACGGCGGTGATGAGGCAAGTGTGGAGATGGTCTTCGAGGATCATGGTGCTGACTTTGTTCAGGGCCGATTGTACAGCGTGGATTTGGGCGATGGTGTCTATGCAGTAGGCGTCCTCATCGATCATGCGCTGTATGCCACGGATGTGGCCCTCGATGGTCTTGAGGCGTTTTTTGGCGTCTTGGTGTTTTGGCATTTATGCTCCTTAGCCCCCCCCCAGGGGGGGGGGGGGGCCGGAAGAAATAAACCAACCTTCATTACGGGGGTAAGAGCGGAGGCGGGGAAGGTTTAGGGCAAAAGATATTAAAAGGAAAAACTCTTTTTTTTTTGGCCGAGAATGGGCCGCAACCCCATTGGGGGAGGGAAGCAGGGG
>DAOUWT010000336.1 GCA_030666985.1 Chloroflexota bacterium | reverse complement strand
CTAAAATCCGCAAAAAATTCAAATCACCTGCCCATAAAATCAATGGCTTTGTTTACCACGACAATTGGCTTCACAACATGCTCATTTCTACATCAGTTGCAGGTGCAAAATGACAACCACAAAATCCGTTAGAACTAGAAATTAATACCTAATACCTAGTACCTAATACCTAGTACCTAATACCTAATACCTAATACCCGTCTACAACCCGCTGATTATGTCTCCAATTAACTTACCTCCTATCCCGGCGGCCCCTTTCGTTTCTCCCTGGTATTGAGAGAAAGAAGCTGCGGCAATGCGGTTTGCCAAACGCGAGAGCGGTAAGCTTTGGAGATAGATATTCCCCGGCCCTGTCATCTTGGCCAGGAAAAGTCCTTCGCCGCCAAAGAGCGCGTTCTTGAAACCGCCCACAAACTCGATGTCATAGTCCACTGAGGGGGCAAAAGCCACCAGGCAGCCGGTATCGACTTTGAGAACTTCTCCTCTGGCGAGGGTTTTCTCTATGATAGTGCCGCCGGCGTGGACGAACGTTAGACCATCTCCCACCAGTTTCTGGAGGATAAAGCCCTCCCCGCCGAAGAACCCAGCCCCCAGCTTTTTTTGGAAGGCGACTTCAATCTCGGTCCCGCTCGCTGCGCAGAGGAATGAGTCCCGCTGGCAGAGGAATGTACCGCCCAGTTGAGCTAAATCTAGGGGAATAATTTTGCCCGGATAGGGAGCTGCAAAAGCGACGCGTTTTTTCCCGCTCTCAAGGTTCTGGAAGGTGGTGATGAAAAAACTCTCGCCGGTGAACATGCGCTTCACGCCCTTAAATAGGCCGCCCCCGGTGCCGGTTTGCATCTTGATGCCTTTTTCCATATAAAGCATCGTCCCCACCTCAGCGCGGACGCCTTCTTGGGGGTCAAGCTCGATTTCGACCATTTGCAGGTCGTCGCCGTAAATTTTGTAATCGATAATGTCAGTCATGGTTTTACTCCTTGTGTTGTGTAAATAGAAAGGGGATATGACTTCATTGTACTATATTTTTATAATTATTCATTCCCCTTAGAGAATTATTCTTATCCACGGGATAGCGAAGAGCCTGTGGTGAGGAAGATGGTTCGTTCCTCACCACAGGCTCTTCACTATCCTTTGGGAAACAGGGGGGTGAACGGTCACATATTTTTTGATAAATTCATGCCTGTATCGCACTTGTTTACCATCTCAAAAGGGTCTCTGGAAACCTGACAGGTCTTGTGCTGTATCCCCTACCCCACCATTCATCAGGAGGGCTATCCACCGGTTTCCCGTCAGCGTCCACCACAGTCATCTTGCCGCTGCTGTCATCATGCAAATACAGATCTTTCATGGGGGAGGAACGTGGAGAAATCTTTGCTGATGGATGCAAGATTTCTCACTTCGTTCGAAATGACACCTGAGTAGTTACCCTCCTTATAAATGTTTCCGTGGGATTTTATAGGCTAAAACATACACCAGACTGCCGGGATTGAGGTCTCGCCAAACAGCGTGAACAACTTGAGCCATCACTTGTTCTTCTACAACCTCAGGATTGTTTGCTGTCGCTTCGCCAAAACGCGCTTCAACTTCAGCGGCGAAAAAGTCAAAAGATTCCTCGGTCATCTCATTCAGCCCGACCTGATCATCATCGGTGACTTCGTAACCGGCGGTGGCTTCCCGCGCGTCTGCAAACAGGGCAGAACGGTAATCTTCATTGGCAATGGCCTTGCCAATGACTTCGACCACAGCCTGCTCAGATATGTTCATGGCCTCGAAATCTGGGGCGTTAAATAAGGGAATTGGTAAGCCTGCAACCTCATTCCTGTCAGGTATAGGGCCAGGATCAGGCTGTTGGGCGACCTGACCGCCGGGGCCGGGATGGTCTTTGGCAAGCTGATCGCTAGGCACCTCACCTGGGACGTTAAACAGTGGCTGTGGATCAATAGCCGGTCTAGGCAACGGCACCGGGATTGGTGAGACATCAACACCCCCGCCAGGTTGGCTCCTAGTAAAGCCGGGGTCGGGATCGGGCATTGGCTCTTGGGCGATCTGACCGCCGGGACGGCCACCCTCGCCGCCTTCTGCTTCATCAGCTACATAGGGCAAGTTGATCGGCGTGGCAGCTACCTGGCCGCCACCATCACCGGGGGCTTCGCCATCCATGGTTGGTTTTGGTAGGGGTACTGGCATAGCACCCAATTGCTCACCGCGTTCGCTACCCGCGACTTCCTGTTCAGGGGAAGGGATCGGCTCCATGTTGACGCCCAATTCATCAGCCCCTCCTCCACGAGAACCAGACTCCTCAGATGCTGGCTTAGGGAGAGGGATAGGGAGAACAGACAAAGCTTCGTCTGCGGTGACCGGGCCGGGCAGGTTAATGGGCGTGGCTTCATCTTTGTCATCGTCATCTTTATCGCCCGAGGCTTCGCTGAGGTCGGGGTCTTTAATCAGGCCGTCATCGTCGCGGCCAACAGCGCCGTCTTCACCCGCAAGTTCAAATTCGACGCCTTCAGGCACTCTGGCTTCATCCATGGCTTCCACGACAGCCTTCTCGACAGCCTCAGCTTGCTCGTAACCCTGCGTTTCTTCAATGTGTGTGCCGGGTTCGACAGCGGCGTCTTGCAGGGTCTCCTGCTCAACGCTCTCTGTGCTTTCACGACCTTCTAGGGTCTCTTCGGGTTGAACGTTCTCATATTCATTCATCGTATTACTCCTTTATTGAACAGATAAAAATTTAGAAATGTTTCGTTAGCAAACTGAACACTGATAACATTTTACACAACTTCGCGCACCTTTGCTTGACGCTTGGTAGTTGCTAAATAGTCGCTAAGTGGTTGAGCATAAATTTTACAATATTTCACTACGCTCTAGCAGGAATTTACACTACGCTCGAGCAGGATCGGTAGATCCTGCGGGTGGTATCCGGGGAACTGCCGTTCCCCGCAGAGCATTGAACTGCCGTTCCCCTCAGAGCATTGAACTGCCATTCCCCTCAGAGCATTGAACTGCCGTTCCCCT
>DAOUWT010000075.1 GCA_030666985.1 Chloroflexota bacterium | reverse complement strand
TTGGGTGACACCGGCTCGTGTCCGACACTCTTGTTGTGCCACTCCTAGAGGTTGGAAAAGACGCTAATCTGATAGGGTTGGCATGGGGCAGGAGGAACATTAGAACGCCCCAGCCTTAAAACTTCTTAGGTTACACGTTCTACATTCTAACGTTCTAACGTTTGCACCAATATACCAATCTCCAATTTACCAATTTACTGGCCCACACAATACAAAACTCCGGTGGTATAATTCAGAGGGTAATCCTGTGAAGCGATTGAGAGGTGACTATGAATGTAATTACCAATACAAACATGCGTAAGCTGGCAATTCAAGAGTTGCATGATCTGCCAGATACAGCAATGCTAGAAATTCTGGACTTCGTGCGTTTTCTGAAGCATCAAAACCGAAGCTTGACGACTGAAGAGCGGTTTGATCGCCTGTGGTTGACGGCTCAGCGTATCGCGTCTGCGCGTGACATCACTGACGAGGATATTGAAGCCGAGGTTGTATCGGTAAGGCGCAGTGAATGACTATTCCCCATGTCGTCTTAGATACAAGTGTCCTGGTCTCTGGTCTACTCGGAGGATCAAGCGTGTTGGTTTTGAAACGTTGGCGACAGGGCAGCTTTACACTCATCATCAGCTCAGAGATTTATGAAGAATACGAAACTGTCCTCAAACGCCCGAAGTTCGGGTTACCTGCTAGCCTCGTGAATGAGATGCTTTCATTTATCCAAGAGGAATCACATTGGGTAGAACCAAATATCCAGCTAAATATCGTGCGCGATCCATCCGACAATAAATTTATAGAAGCAGCTCTGTGTGGAAAAGCTAGTGCAATTGTTAACAGCGATCGCGATCTTTTGGATCTAAAACAAGTGGAGGGTATCTCCATCATACCTCCCTGGGATTTCGCGCTATAGTGACGTAAAAACAAAGTCGAAGTGTCTTCACCCCCTAAGCGCACCACTCACATATTAGAGTGACCCATTCTTGACGTACCACTACCAAATTTGAAGGGGTAATATTTTTGGGGTTGTTATCCAAGTAGCGAACGATGCCATCCTCATCGGTTAGTCAATGGTCTGCTTTAATTGAGGCGTTGTGTCGAGCTGCTGAGACATAGCCCCCGTTGTTAGCCAAGGGATGAGATGGCATATAGAAGTTGGTATACCCCTTGATGTTAAAAAGACTCTTGGATGGGGGTATTGAATTATTTCGGCTTCCTCGACGGGTGTGTCAGTGTTGACTTTCTTGATTGATGTGCGAATATACACTTCCAGATTGTCTGGTTTGATGTTTCTAGTATCCCCATCCAAGCGAACGACAACATCCTCTTTGGTTAGCCAACGCCCTACTTGGGTAGAAGCATTATGACGGGCTGCTGAGACTCCTCCGTGTTTCCGCGCTAGGGAGTGGGAAGACATGTAGAAGAGGGGGTTTTTAAGCCTTGAAGCTCGTGTTGGTAGTTGACTGAGTTGTACTATTTCAGCTTCCCCGATGGGTGTATCGGCGGTGATTCTTTTGATTGGTTTACTCATATTCTTCCTCTTTTGCTCTTTTGTGACAAACCCGATCTCTACGAGAGTTGCATTTGTCACACGGCTCGAGTTGTTCCCCAGAGCGTCTCTTTTCCGATGATCAAGTCAGTGAGGTTGGTTGAGTAGACAGGTTTTCCCACCTCCCTGCATTCCTTCAGAAGCGTCTGCTCATGTTGCGGTGAGCGCCCGCAAAAGGCGATGTAACCCAGGGCATTGTGCATGTTCCGCCATTTAGCATCCTTGCCGTAGTGGAGATCCATTTCTACGTAAAATTTCTCCCCATCTTTCTCCACAACAGCGTCAGGCACAAAGCGTCCTTCCCTAAAGCGGGGCATGATATTTACTTTCCCCCTTAAATACAAACAAGTGAGCGTGGAGGGAATCGAACCCGCAACCAATGGCTTAAAAGGCCACTGCTCTACCATTGAGCTACACGCCCACTCTGCGGGGCATTTTATCACGCTGAAAGACCACCGTCAACCAAAAATTTCGCGCATTCTATGCCTAAACAACCAGGGCGGCCATATCTATTCCAAAAATCCCCAAACGGTCATCGTTCTTAATCACAACGGACAAATCCCAGTTACGGCAATTCTCGCATACTTGCTGGTATCCCAGGTACTGGGCCATTGTGTTGTGAGTTGTTAATAATTTTGAATTTAAGAAAATAGTGTAAATTTCATCAATATCCAGGCCAGCTCGCTGCAGCAAGGCTTCTAATGTTTCGTTTTCAAGAGAGTCCAAGTGAATAACGCTGTCTCCTGTTGGCCTGCTATCAGGCACGAACCGGCGCAGTTCTCCGTAAAGGTGAATTTCTGCCATTTTCAATCATCCTTATAATGTTTGATAACTATCCGACTAGATTCTTTCTTGCTTTCTGCTGGCATTAGCCCTAAAGTGACTTGTTTTTCTCCTTTTTGGAGTTCTAAACGCGCAAAGCCTAACTCTGCGCTTGGAAAGGGGCTATATCCAACGATTTCCCAGTCGTAGTTTTTAGCCTCTCGAAGGTAGAATGCTTGTAATGCCCCTACATTGTTATTGACCTCGTAAGCCTGCCACAATGAGGGGTCTTTTATGTCATCAATAAATTGGGCGGGGGCTATGCTAGGGCAATGGGTGGGGATGGGGATTCCGAGAGCAGTGGTGTCGATTTGAGAAACCTTGTCCATAAAACGTAAACTTGAAATCACCTTAGTCGCCAGAGGCTCGAAGTCCGGGCGGGTTTCTTTCCAATGCAATACCGTAAAATGCAGAATAACCCGGCCCTTTTCTAAAATCCCGGCCCAGAGCCGCTTTCTGTTCTGTTTGGGGAGGAGTATCTCCACCTCGAAGCCAGACGCCCCACCCATCTGCCAAGGAGCGGAGCCTACCCTTTTTGCGCCCATCATTACCGATAATTTAGTGATGTGTTGGTTCCACAAAGTGTCAATAGTTTGATCAGTACTATTCCATTCCCCTCGAATTAAGATTTGGCCTAAATGTGCGCCTTCGTAGTCTGGCTCAAATGCATTAGGGTCTAGGGCAAACCCATCAATATCTTGAAAAGTTTTATGTGTCCAATCCTCGGGAATGTCTATTTCATACCCCCAAAATTTGTGTTGAAAATCAATCATCCAATACTATCCCCCAGCGACGGCGGGGATATATGTAATACGGTCGCCGTCTTGTGCGATAACGTCAGGCTCAACATTGAGATTATTACACATGATGATTTTCACTTCATCAGCCGGCAGGCCTATCGCTTCCTGAATATCGCCCATACTTGTACCAGGTTCTATCTCCATGATTCTAGCTTCCCCTATCCCTAATTCTGGCAAATAACGCCTTAAGGTTGCGAATACGCGAATTTCAACTTTCATAATTTGAACCAAAACCCTAAAGGTCTCAGATTTGCAGACCTTTAGAGTTAGATGCTAGTAACTGTCCAATAATAAGTTGGGGGAAAACCTGACAGGTCTCAGAGACCTGTCAGGTTTCAAATCGCTAAGTTATTTTTGGACACTTACTTAGAATCGATTCTGAAAAAATTTAGTCTTCGTGAACCCAGGCGTAAACCTTGTCCAGGACTTCGTCAGCCATTGTCCATTTTACGTTGTGAGGAGGTAGTGCCTCATCGCGCATGAATTCTGGCAGGCGATCATCTTCGGGGGTGAAACCGGCAGCTTCGTTGAAAAGACGTTCCATCTTGAGAACTTCTTTACCCATCGCAATCACATCGTCTCCCGTGACATCCATGCCCGTGACTCCCGCGACCGATTCTGCCATGCCGGCCCAACCTTCAGCAATGTCGAGGATGGGGAAGGCAATAAAGAGGCAATAACCGGTGCAGTCAATAAAAGCTGTGGCGGCCTGGAAAGTCAGGGATAGCTCAGCTTTGTCGGCGTTGGAGAGCGGGTCAACCTTGCCGCCTACCCCAGCGATTTCGGGCGCGATCGTGTACCCTGAAGTGTGGTCTGCGCCCATAGTGGAAGTGGCGTAGGTAACGCCAATCCCCTTGATAGCGCGGGGTTCGTAAGCTGGCATAGACTGCCCCTTGACCGTTGGGACACGGTAGACGCCGAAGGCCTTGGCGGTAGCTTCCACGCCCTGACCGAAGATGCGGCCCAGGGGCGTGCCTTTACGAATTTCATCAAAGGTCTTGAATGCGCCTTCTTTGTCGCCGAATTCGAGATAGCCGCCATCCATAGCCACGGCAATGGTGTTGCCCGCCTCAATGGTGTCTAGGCCGATGTCGTTGCATTCACGGGTCATCTTAGCGACATATTCAATATCGTCTATGCCGCAGTTTGCTCCTAGGGCCCAGGCGGTCTCGTATTCAAGGACAGAGACAAAGGGATTGCCTTTTTCATCAGGATAGATGCTGGAGCATTTGATGATGCACCCCGGGTGACAAGGATGGTCAGTTGTTCCCACCCCGCCACGCTCGTTGATGTTTTCAGCTACAGCTTCACCCGAAATCTTGGCTGCGCCTTCAAATTGGCCTGCGCTGAAGTTGCGCGTGGGTAAACCGCCGGCCTCGTTGATGATGTTCATCAAGACATTAGTGCCAAAAGCGTGTAGACCGCCATCTTTTTTGGTGAGGGCGTGCTCCGTTATGGCGGCGGTGAGCTTTTTGCGTCCTTGTGTGAAGAGGTCTTTATCAGCTATTTCAACCCCAGGGCCGCCTTTATCGTCAATGACAATAGCTTTGACGCCGCGCACTCCCATGACCGCTCCCAAGCCGCCGCGTCCAGCATAACGGCCAGGTTCGTTTTCAGGGTCGTTGACCGAAATGCCCGCGTTGGAGAGTTTCATCTCGCCGGCTTGCCCAATCCCGATCACGGCGGGCTTGTTGGGATATTTCTCCCACATCAGCTCATCAACCTCGTACATACCCTTACCTACTAAGCCGCCAACTTCCTCGAATTCCACGCCATCTTTGCTGATAAAAATGGAGTACCACTTATCATTTTTGGGCATGCCTTCTATGATAATGGCAGCTATTCCAAGTTTGGCGATTTTCTGGCCAGAAAGTCCACCAGAGTTAGTTTCTTTGATGGTGCCGGTTAGCGGGCTTTTGCCGCCGAAGGAAGTGCGTCCACTGCTGGGAGCGGCGGGGGAGCCAGTGACCCATCCTGGTGCGATGACAATTTTGTTATTAGGGCCTAGGGGATGGCAAGTTGGGTCTACCTCATCAACCACTATTGCTGAGGTCAATCCCCTCCCAGCCCAGCGAGACCACTTTTCGGGGACATTCTCATAAGTGGCTACCAGTTCTGACATATCGATACGGACAATTTTCTTTGCCATGATTTTCTCCTTTACTTAAACTAAAATACGGAAACGCGAAAAGTGAAACGTGATGGGTGAAGCATGATTACTATATTATGCGCTGGTGCAAGTGGCAGAGGCTACACTACGCAACACGCAATACGCAACACTCAATAAGTATTCTTAATCGGGCCGTGTTCTTCAAGTGCTTCTGTCAAACTATCTGACATACGTATCCCGTCGCGGTATTGATAAGGCCACATATGTTGAAGTGAAAATATCCCTACGTGGTCGCCGTCGTGCAGGAGTTCTCTTTGAGAGGCATATAAGCCGGGCACATCACAAAGAACAGCGTTGATGAATAAATAGCTTTTTTCGTCTGGAGGGAGTTCAAAATACTTTAGCAAGTCTTCAATTTTATCTCCATGCTCCAGTGCAACGTTTATTTCTGCAATGTATTTGCCGCCCCCGTATTTTGCCAGTGGCCCATAAAGAGCGGTGTTTACTGTAATGGTATTGTTGTGGCTGGATGTATCCATAACATACTCAATTATAACATACTTATTGGCATTATTCAGACCCCGTGGATTTTTGGGGGAGGGTGCCACGCGCGCGGGGGCGTGGCGAGCTGTGATAAATCCCGCCAGGGGGATGTATCCGAGGGTGCCACGCGCGCGGGGGCGTGGCGGCTGCGTAACGCTCAAGTTGAGGGTGATAGGCCGAGGGTGCCACGCGCGCGGGGGCGTGGCGCAGCACGCAGCACGCAGCGCGGCGCGGCGCGGGGACAAACCCTGGGGCCTGGCACCACGCCGGGGCGAGGCTTTACCACCCCCCCAGCCGCTTTGCTTCCCCCATCCCCATGCACATCAATCCCAGGCATATTGTGAGCAATACCTGCTCTCACCTTCGATAATGACGTGCCAATTATCGTATTCATCTTTGTACGTTGGGTGCTCATCCCACAGTGAATGATGATCTCGGAGCAATTCTCTGGCTTGATAAGTGCTCCAATGGAAAGATTGCCATTGGCGGGGCGCATCCAGCAGGGCCGCTCTACAGGCCAGAATCCCTCCAATTTTAGCTCGATCAGATGACGAGAGTTGGGCATCATCTCCTAGAGTTATCAGGTCAGGAATAGCATCGTTAGATAAACTTTGCAGGTAATAAGTGTCTAGTCCTTCTCCTTTGAAAGCTCTGGCCAGGTTTTGGCGGGTGATTGTGCCATCAACGTTTATTACGCTCATACTCAAGATAAAGCCCATAACTGCCAACAGTGCGGCCAGCGTGAAGGAACGCCATTTGCCCATTAGCTCCAAGACAAGAATGCTCAAGAAGAGGATACCGATCCAGATAATGCAAATATGAGAGTAGGTTCGGAGGCGGGTGAAGCCGTAGGCGTCTTCATATAATCCCAGGCGGTAGAGGGATGAGAGTAGGATTACGCCGATGAACAGGGTGAGGGCAACAGTTAGAGCAGAGAATGTTCGGCGTTGACCTTTGTTTTCTCGTTTGGTAACTGCACTGAGGGCGATGAAAAGCAGCAACGTGAAAAAAGCCACCGCTAGTAATTCTCCGAAACCGCGCCGGGCGTATTCAGAATAGGTCATACCTTGCAGGGAGATATTGCTTGTTCCCCCAAAGAAATACTGAAACTGGATGGTGACAAAAGAGAAGAAAAGCAAGTTTACACTGCCGAGGACAATGACGGCCTCAATGAATCCCAGAAAACGGGGAGGCCAGGGTTTGTCTAGGCCTATTAGCTTCTCGTCTTGGCTTTTTGTGAGGGCGTGGAGATAAGCTCCCGCCACTGGAAGCATTAAAATGAGAATAAAAAGCGTTCGGAAGAAATATTCCCAGCTAATGAAGCGCAAAAGCTCTTTTACCCAATCGGCAAAGATAGGGTCAGCGGAAGCCAGCAACGAGGTCAGAATAGCCAGCACCGGGATTGCTAGCAACAACCCGCGCAGGTAGGGGGCGGCTTTTCTCCAAAAGGATAGTCTTTGAGCATCTTCATTTTCTTTTGATTCGCTCTCTGTCACATTGCCTTCTTCTTGAGTATCCTTTTCGGGGAAAACAAATTGGATAGAGAGAATGATGGTGTTGAGGATGAGTTTTAGCACCCCTATGACCCAATCACTGAGATTGTATTCTAACCAGCGCCCCCCTCGGAAAGTGTACAGAAATGCGCCCAGCAGGTAAACGCTCATAAGATAGTTGAGGGCGCGGGTAAACGGCTCTTGGCGAATAACGCTCAGGCTGGCGAAAATCAAAACCAGGGCTGGGAGCAATAAACTCTTTTTGGCGGGCGGGGTGTTTTCTTTATAAGCCACTATTAACACGGCGCTTATAGAAATCCCCATCAGGACCGCAAAAGAAACCCCCATAGATTTTCCCCAGAACAAAAAGTCAACGCTCCAGGCTGTTATCAGAGCAGCAAGCCATAAAGTGGATTTGTTTTTTATCACAGTTCCTCCGGTGGCTCTTATTTATTCTCAAAACCCCAAAGGTCTAGACACAAATGTCTATGTGCCTTGGTCTTTAGGGCTTTGTTTCCCAATCTAAAATATGTACGGGTCATTACTCAGGTGCCATTTCGAATAGAGAGAGAAATCTTGCGTTGCACTTGATGGCAAAGATTTCTCCTTGCTTTGCTAGTCGAAATGACAGTTACGTGCGGTAAATTAGTACATAAATAAGAACTTATTTAAACAGGGGTAAAATCGACGGTAAAATCATCGCAAGTACAATGAGGACACCAATAACGGCCATAACTTTTTGTTGTGTACTCATGCGGCGTTTTTTGCGGGACATAAATTTCTCCTTATATTTGAGTTACGAATGACGAGTGACGAGTGATGCGTGAATTCACGTTTCACGTTTTCACGCTTCACTCATTCTAGCACGACTTGAGATATTCTTGAATGGTATGGGCCAGTTTTTGAGAGATATTTGGCGTTGCGGCGAGTTCCTCCGCTGAGGCTTGGCGGATATTTTGGACGCTGTGGAAACGTTGGAGGAGGGCCCGCCGCCGGGCCGGTCCCACCCCGGGGATTTTCTCCAGGGGGGATTGCAGCCCCTGGCGAGACCTCTGTTTGCGGTGGGCCGTGATAGCGAAACGGTGAGCCTCGTCCCGGACGCGCTGGAGCAGGTACAGGCCCTGGGAATTCCTCGCCAGGAGGATGGGGCGCACCCTCCCGGGGACGAAAACCTCCTCGTGGCGTTTGGCCAGCCCCGCCACGGGAACGGTATCCAGGAGGTCAAAAGCCTCCAAGACTTGCACAGCCCGCCCCAGTTGGCCCTTCCCCCCATCCACCAGCAGCAGGTCTGGGAGTATGGCAAAGGAGGCATCTGGCTTATGGCCGGGTTTGTCGCCGCCCCTCTGGGGCGCATCCTCCTGAGAAGCTTTCCAACGCCGAAAACGGCGAGTGAGAACTTCTTCCATGCTGGCAAAGTCGTCGGGGCCGCTCACCGTGCGGATGTTAAAGCGCCGGTAATGGCTTTTGTGCGGCTGTCCATTTTGAAAGACGACCATGCTGCCCACTTGCGCCGTTCCCTGCATGGTGGAAATATCGTAACATTCTATGCGCTGCGGGGGAGCGCCCAGTTTTAGATGCTCTTGTAGTTCATCGAGGGCTTCTTGGTTTAGGTCATGTTCTGTTTCTTTTTGGGTTTTCAGGGCCGATAGCATCTCCGCCGCGTTCTCAGCCGCCATCTCAAGGAGTTCTACCTGATCCTTGTCGCGGGGGATGAGGAGTTCTACTTTTTCGCCGCTCCGCTGGCTATTGAGCCACTGCTTTATAATGCGGGCTTCTTCTACTTGGTGGGGGAGGAGGATTTGAGAGGGAACGGAAGGGGCCTGGTCGTAGAATTGCTTGATCACCTCTGCTAAGACTTTCGCATCGGGAGCGTCATTGGCCCCTTCTACCATAAAATATTCTCTACCGGTCAACTTGCCGCCTCGGATGAAGAATATTTGGATGCAGGCTTCTTTCTCTAGGCGGGCCATGGCGACCACATCGGAGTCTAGGTGTTCGGGAGAAATGATTCGTTGGCGTTGGACGATCTCTTCGATGGCTAGGAGTTGGTCGCGGATTTGAGCCGCTTTCTCGAAGCGCAATTCGTCTGAGGCTAGCTGCATCTTCTCTTGGAGGTGGTCAACTATGGGTTCTGTGCGTCCATTTAGGAAATCCCCCAATTTCGAGATCATGTTCCTATAATCTTTTTTGCTTATTGCCCCAATACAAGGGGCTGCACATAATTCTATGTCGTAATAGAGGCAGGCGCGGTGGTCTTCGCCGGTGATGGCCCGGTTGCAGGTGAGATAGGGGAAAATTCGGCGCAGCACGTCCAGGGTTTGGTTGACGGCCCAAACGCTGGTGTAGGGGCCATAGTATCTGTCTCCGTTTTTCTTTACCAGCCGGGTCACGCTTACCTTTGGGTAGGGGTCTCCCCACTGGATTTTGATATAGGGATAGCGTTTATCATCCTTGAGCCGCACGTTGTAGCGGGGACGGTGCTCCTTGATCAGGTTCATTTCCAAGATCAGGGCTTCCAGCTCCGAGCCGACGATGATCCACTCAATGTCTTTTATGCGTTCTACAAGCCGCTTGGTGCGGAGATGTTTTTGGGCGCTGGCGTGGAAATAAGACCTGACCCTGCTCCGTAGGTTGACAGCTTTGCCAACATAGATGACTTCTCCGCTGCTGTCTTTCATCAGGTAGCAGCCGGTCTTTCGGGGGATGGAATCAAGCTTGGCTTGGAGGGCGGGTGATATTTCCATGCGGGAATTGTATCACAGGGGGAGGGAAGGCGAGTTGCGAATGACGAGTTGCGA
>DAOUWT010000319.1 GCA_030666985.1 Chloroflexota bacterium | reverse complement strand
CTATGGTACATTTCAGAGATTGTTTCCATCATGCCAGAGATATAGCGATTTGTCAAAGGGCTAACTTAAAGCCTTGTTGAACCATATCTGATTCGTATCTTAAAAAATTGAACACTCACAAAAGTTTAAATCAGTTCATTGGATAATTCCTTAGCCCGCTCCTCCCGTATCTCGTCAATCCACTCGTTAATCTCAATATTCAATGCTTCCCCATTTCGCCGCGCCAGCATTACTTCATTACTCATTACTCATCACTCTTCACTCATCACCTACCTATACCTCTCAACAATCTCCCCCATTCGCCCAAATTTACCTTCCATATCCGCCACTATCTTGAATTGGGTGCGTGCTCTATCTAGGTTATGGCTTTCGTGGTCAATTTTGAAATAAACGTCCCCCTGAAGATAGTCGGTCAGAAAGCGCATGCCGCATTCCACGGTCATCAGCTTGGCAGAAAAAGGGAGGAGGTCAATTTCGAGCGGGGTTAAAAAATCGCGCGTGGCATCCAGGTAGCCGTGGACGAAACCCTCAAAACGCTCCAGGTCAATCTCCACTTTGGAGAGATCACTCTCACCCTCAGCAGCGGGATTGGCCCCGGAGCGCACGGAGTCGCCAAAGTCGTAGAGCGATGATCCCGGCATGACGGTATCCAGGTCAACTACGCAAACCCCTTCTCCGGTTTTGTTATCTATTAAGACATTGTTGAACTTGGTGTCGTTGTGCGTGACCCTCAGAGGTAGTTCCCCTTGCCTGATGAGGTCAACCAAGACGGGGGCATTTTCAGCCCGAGCCTTGACAAACTCAATTTCTTCCCCCGCAAACCGCACGCGCTCCTGGGTATCTTTCTCCACCGCATCCAGAAAAGCCTCGAAACGTTTTGGGGTGTGGTGAAAATTGGGGATGGTTTCGTGAAGTTCTTCTGCTGGGAAATCCCTGAGCAAATTTTGGAAACGTCCAAATGCTCTTGAGACGTTGTAAGCGTGGTCTAAGCTTTGAATTTCCTCGTAGGTTTGGGTGTTCTCAATGAAGATATACACCCGCCAATAATCCCCGGCGGGCGTTGTGTAGAATGTTTTTCCCTCTGTGGTGTGGACGAGAGTGAGCGTTTCCCGGGCCGGGTCGCCGCCGGTTGCGGCTATTTTTTCCCGGAGATAGGCGGTCACTTTTTGGATGTTATTCATCAGCTTTTCAGGGGTTTGAAAGACGTTGTGATTGATGCGTTGCAGAGTGTAGCGCTGAACGGCCCCGTCTGTATTCTGGAAAGTGGCGATATAGGTATCGTGAATATGTCCCACCTCGTAGGGTTTGACTTCTAGAAGATTTCCTTTGAATTCGAAATGTTTAGTGATGGATGCAAAGGCGGGTTGCATTTTGTGATTTCTCCGGGGGATGCTTAGCACACGACCCATTTACCATTCGCATCGCTTGATTCAATAACGCTGTGTACAAAGCGCACGCCCAACAACCCATCCAGGGAATTCGGGAAATAAAGAGCCAACGGATCCGCTTCTTTTCCCGACCTGCGGGCGGCAATTGCTTCTGCGGCATCGGAATAGATATTGGCAAATCCTTCGGGGAAGCCGCCGGGGTGACCGGCGACTATTCGGCAGGATCGTTTCGATAAGGGCAAAGTTCCCGGCCCGTTGGGTGTCCTGATCTGGGCTGGCCCATGGAGGGGCTTGAAGGTCAGAACTTGGGGGATTTCTTGCACCCATTCCAGGCTGCCCTTGGTTCCGCTGACGCGGATGCGGAGATAGTTCTCCACCCCCGCGGCGGCTTGCGTAACCCAGAAGCTGCCCCTGGCCCCATTTCCAAAGCGGAGCAAGGCTCCCGCGTAGTCGTGAACTACCCGGCCCGGCACAACGCTTCCCACCTCTGCCGCCACTTCCGTGACTTCCAGGCTGGTGATAAAGCGGATAAGGTTGTGGGCATGCGTGCCAATATCTCCCATCACCAGAGAAGGCCCTCCGCGGACTGGATCATAACGCCAAGGAAGTGTGCCGCTGGGGTCTGGGTCGTTTTCATCAGCTTTCCCGCCTTGGACATATTCAACCTGAATGAGACGGATCGTGCCCATTTGCCCGTCTTCGACCATTGCCTTTGCTTGCCGTACCAGGGGGTAGCCGGTATAGTTGTGGGTCAGGCAAAACACTAGCCCAGATTCCTGAACTTTTTTATGCAAGTCCTCTGCATTCTCAAGCGTGTTTGTCATCGGCTTATCGCATATAACGTCAAAACCGCGTTCCAGGGAAGCGGCCGCATATTGATAATGGCTGTCGTTTGGCGTCATGATGGCAATTACATCGGCGCCGTCCTCCCGTGAGGCCTCCGTATCGAGCATTTTCAGGACATCGGTGTAAATACGGTCAGGCGCAAATCCAAGCTCCGTGCCGGCTTTTTTCGACCGGCTGGAATCTGAGGACAGCACTCCTGAAACGAGGTCATAGCGATTATCGAACCTGGCGGCCAGATGGTGTAATGCGCCTATAAAAGACCCCGGCCCCCCTCCTATGACGGCCAAACGCAGCTTGCGTCCTAACATGGATATAACAGGGTTGGATGGCATATTATTTCTCCTTGAAATTCACAAATTAATGGAAGAAGCACTTTCGCAGTCTAACGTTTAAACATTCTAACGTTCCAACGTTTAAATGTCTCCACTCACAACACCGAAATGACTTTCCCGTTAGTTATTTGTTTCAGTTGCTCCGGTGTGAGCTTGAAAAGCGCGTGAGGCGTCCCCGCCGCAGCCCATATTTCCCCATACATCAGTAAATCTTCGTCGATATAGGTGAGGGGTTGTTTTTTGTGACCGGTGGGCGCCACGCCTCCGATGGCGAATCCCGTTTCTTCACGGACAAAGGAAGCTGAAGCGAATTTGATTGGTTCCTCTATAATTTCGCCGATGACCTTCTTGTTGACACGGTTCGCGCCGCTAGTGACGATCAAGACGGGACGGTGGGTTTCCTGCGTTTCGAATATCAGCGATTTTACAATCTGCCCCACCTGACAACCAACAGCCTCGGCCGCCTCAAGGGCAGTTCGCGTGCTACCAGGGAGTTCCATCACTGAAAGCGTGAGACCATGCTCTTTCAAGGCATCCTGCACTCTTTGGGCGCTTTTACTCAATTTATTCATCCTAACTCCTAACCCGCATCCTAACTCCTAACTCGCAACTCCTAACTCCTAACCCGCATCTCCTAACTCCTAACCCGCATCCTAACTCCTAACTCGCAACTCCTAACTCCTAACCCGCATCTCCTAACTCCTAACCCGCAT
>DAOUWT010000253.1 GCA_030666985.1 Chloroflexota bacterium | reverse complement strand
GGCCCCGTTCCTGAGCGACGCGCTGCGATTCTCGCTCCGGGAACTGCTAACCGCGCGGGGAATCCCCAGCCGCTCCCACCGGCCCTCGCGTGCCCTGCGGGAGGAACCCACCACCCACACGCTGCTCCCCCTGGCGGCTCTGGCCCATCCCGGCTGGAAAATCACCCCCTCCCAGTTCGACGTCACCTACGCCCTCCTCCAAAGCATTGACGGGGTAGACCTCATCCGCGCCCGGCTGCTGACGAAAATAGTCTACCGCGTCTCCCAGGGCAAACCCTCCCTGACCGATTTTGACAGCATCAAACCTGAAACGCAAGAGCGCATCACGTACACGCTTGGCAACCGCTACCAGCAGCTCAAAGATTGGCTTGACGCCTACCGAGAAGAAGACCCGGCCCCTTTTGACCACTTTTTGGGACGGCTTTTTGGCGAAATTCTCTCCCAGCCGGGATTCGGATTCCACACCGACCACGACCGGGGAGAGACAACGGCCAACCTGATTGAGTCGGTCAAAAAGTTCCGTTGGGCGGTGGGAGAAACCCTGGCCGCCGCGAATGTGCCGCTGGGCAAGGAATACCTGCTCATGGTCCAAGACGGCGTGATTGCGGCGCAATATATCAAACGCTGGGGCGCTCCGCCTGATGACGCGGTTTTCATGGCTCCCGCTTACACTTTTTTGATGAACAACCGCCCGGTGACGTATCAGTTTTGGCTCAACGCCGGCTCGCGGGGCTGGTACGAGCGCATTTATCAGCCTCTCACCCATCCCTACATTCTCAGCCGCCATTGGGAGACGGGCGAGATTTGGACAGACGCCAACGAGACCGAGACCAGCCTGGACAGTCTGCAACGGCTGGTGAGCGGGCTGCTCAGGCGGTGCAGGGAGAGGGTTTATATAAGTATCTCTACCCTGAATGAGCAGGGCTATGAGCAGAAGGGGCTGCTGCTGCAGGCGGTGAATAGGGTGTTGCGTGATGCGTGAAACGTGAGGAGTGATGCGTGTAGCGGGTGCATTGCACTTCAGACTTTAGAAGTGCGTTGCACTTGCGGAGTGGAATACTGGGGAACAGAAAGCTGGTATACTAGAAAACAGTGAAGACAACATGAGCAAAAAATCAGGGATGGTTCATTTTGAGCTATAAATCAGTTGACACTTTTTTCTCATTAACTACATGTCATTGCGAACCCCCGCTTTCTGGGGGTGTGGCAATCTCCCTGACTTCACTGCACAATTGCCAACCGGGAGGCTGCCGCGTCACAGAAAACGTTCCTCGCAGCGACATATTGACTTTGAAAAGTGTATAGCCAATTATGAACCATCCCAAAAATTACCTAAAAAAACAAAACGACGACAATGAAATGTTAGCAGATGGGACAACTGAGGTAAGAGATTTTGCTTTGCCAGATGAAGATGTTTCCCCCTCTATGAATGAATTCATAGGCTACCGAAACAAAACCCATTGAAATGGGTTAGCGTTGCAAATTTAGAGACCATGCAAAGCAAAATGGTATTTTGGCAATGGAGCAAAAGTCCTCTGGCGATCTGTCTCTTTTGTAAAAAAACCTAATTATCAACTGGGTAGCGAGCCAATCATATTGGCGGCTAAATTGGACAAAACAGTGCTATTCAACCCCTCGTCACCTCGTCACCTACTCCCTGATCTCCTGTTTCCCTGATCTCCTGTTTCCCTGTTCCCCTGTTTACCCTGTTTCCCTGTTTACCCTGTTTCCCTGATTTCCTGTTTCCCTGATCACCTCCCCCCAGGTGCAACGCACTTCCAAAACCACGAAGTGCAATGCACCTTACTCCACCTGATACCCTGATACCCAATCACTAATACCTAGTACCTAATACCTAGCACCTAATACCTAGCACCTAACCCCCATGCCCCAACCCCGGCCATCCCAAAAACAAATCCTTGAATACACCACCGGAACCATGGGCGTTTCTGCCGTGCCGGGGAGCGGCAAGACCTGGACGCTCTCCTTGCTGGCTGCCGACATCATTGAGCGCGGCGTTTTGGATTTAGACCAAGAAGTGCTCATTGTCACCCTGGTCAACTCTGCCGTGGACAACTTCACCCAGCGCATCGGCGAATTTTTGAAAGAGCGCAAATTGCTGCCGCATCTGGGATACCGCGTCCGCACGCTGCACGGACTGGCCCACGACATCGTCCGGGAGCGGCCAGCCCTGGTGGGGTTGGACAGCAATTTCCAAATCATAGACGAGTTGGAGGGCAATCGCATCCGCATTAGCGCGGTCGAGGAGTGGCTTTACCAGCATCCCAAGTTCTTTGATGATTATATTGACCCAGAAATGGACGAGGGCAAGCGAGATTGGGTGCGGCGCGAAAAGCTGCCCCGTCTGGTGGACGATATCGCGCTCCAATTCATTCGCACCTCCAAGGATATGCTGCTCACGCCCGAGGCTGTTCGAGAGCGGCTGGATGACCTCCCCATTCCCCTCCCGCTGGCCGAGGCGGGATTGGAAATCTACACCAACTACCAGCGCAGTTTGGCCTACCGGGGCGCGGTGGACTTCGACGACCTCATCCGTTTGGCATACAAGGCCATCAGCCTAGATGAAGATTTATTGGCGCGGCTCCGGCAGCAGTGGCCCTATATTTTAGAAGACGAGGCCCAAGACAGCAGCCAAATGCAGGAACGCATCCTCCGCCTCCTGGCACAAAACTGGGTGCGGGTGGGCGATCCCAACCAGGCCATTTACGAGACATTCACCACCGCTAAACCCGAACTTCTGCGAAACTTCATCAAAGAAGCGGATTTCGAGCGCACGCTCCCCACCTCGGGGCGCAGCACCCCCAGCGTTATCGCCCTCGCCAACCATCTGGTGGATTGGTCACGGGGGGAGCATCCCCTGGAAGCCGCGCGGGGTGCCCTCTCCCAGCCCCACATCCAGCCCACCGCCGCTGGCGACCACCAGGCCAATCCCCCCGACCGCCCCGAAGAAATCCACCTCATTGAGCGGGATTACACCCCCGAGGGAGAGTTAAGGGCCATCGTCAAATCCCTGAAGAAGTGGCTGCCCGAGCACCCCGAAGAAACCGTGGCCGTTCTCGTTCCCCGCAACTTCCGCGCTCAACATCTGGCCGACCTCCTCCGCAAAGAGGATATTGAGCCGGTGGAAACTCTGCTGCGCAGCACGAGCCAGACGCGCAAAACGGCGGGGGCGTTGGGGAATATTTTGGCCTATTTGGCTGATCCCGGTTCGGCACGGAAATTGGCCAGCGTGTACCGGGTGTGGCGGCGCGACGAGCAGGAGGATAAAGAGGCTTGGGGAGAAGTGAAGGAGCTAGCCGCCCTGATCCGCAAATGCCCCCGCGTGGAGGATTTCCTGGCCCCAGGCCCCGACCACGACTGGCTGGACTCCCTCTCCCCACGGGAAGAGGCACTCTCCCTACGGGAAGAGGCACTCACCCTGGGGGAGGGGGGGGACGCATCCCTGCGGGAATTCCGCGCGGTGGTGGGACGCTGGCTGAAGACTATCCTCCTCCCCATTGACCAGATGATTCTCACCCTCTCGCAAGATTTGTTCACATCCCCCATGGAGCTTGCTATTGCCCACAAATTAGCCGTCTTCCTGCGGCAGTTGGACAACGCCCACCCCGATTGGGGACTCCCCGCCCTGACCGATGAACTGGCCGTGGTGGCCCGCAACGAGCGCAGGTTCATCAGTTTCACGAGCGACACGGGCTTTGATCCCGAAGAGCACAAGGGCAAGGTCGTCCTCGCCACGGCGCACAAGGCCAAGGGGCTGGAGTGGGACAGGGTTTATTTGATTTCGGTCAATAATTATAATTATCCCTCTGGGGCAGCCTACGATAATTACATCTCCGAAAGATGGTTCGTGCGTGATAGTCTCAATATCCCGGCGGAGACGCTGGCGCAGTTGAAGGCCGCTTTCTCTGAGGATGTATTCCAGTGGTACGAGGAGGGCGCGGCAACCCTAGCGGCTCGCGAGGAGTACGTGAGGGAGCGTTTGCGGCTGCTGTATGTGGGCATCACAAGGGCGAAGAAGGAATTGGTCATTACTTGGAATAAGGGTCGGAGGGGTGAGTTGCAGCCGGCGTTGGCATTTGTGGCGTTGCAGGAGGGAGGTGACTAGGGAACTAGGTACTAGGAATCAGGGAATCAGGTGAACAGGAGAACAGGGAATCAGTGGAACAGGAAGGCAGAATGACAGACTCCCCCAGAATTGGGGGCCGGGGGGCAGGGAACAGGAGAACAGGGAATCAGTGGAACAGGAAGGCAG
>DAOUWT010000419.1 GCA_030666985.1 Chloroflexota bacterium | reverse complement strand
GGGCGGCTGGCAGCGGAAGGTGGTCGTCCTCAATAGTTGCGAGAGTGGAGCTTTCGCCGGGGGAGGGCGGGGGGATAGCGTCGGCCCGAAGGCGGCTCTGGCGGGGAACGGCTATGGACGCGTGTTTCTGACCGCCAGTGACGCCCTGGAACTCGCCTGGGAAGGCGATGAGTGGCTGGGCGAGGACCGCGCTTCGGTTTTTACCAATTTTTTGGTGGAAGGCTTGCAAACTGGCAAGGCCGATTTGGACGGCGATGGAAAGATTTCTCTCGACGAGTTGTACCGCTATGTTTATGACCAGATAATGAGAAGCGGGCGAGCTAAACAAACGCCTCATAAATGGGCTGAAAAAATAGAAGGACAAATTTTAATTGCTCATAGCCCCGTTGTCAGAGCAGTAAAATTACCAGCAGCTTTGACTCAAGCCATAGAAAGCCCTCTCGCGGGAATTCGCAAAGGAGCCGTTGAGGAACTTGCACGCTTTATGAATGGTAGTCACCCCGGTTTGGCGTTGGCGTCACGACAAAAATTGGAAAAATTGGCGAACGATGATAGCCGTTCGGTTTCAAATGCAGCTCAACAGGCATTGGGGGAAAGTACAAAGAAAAAAGAAGGTGTAAAGCAAATAAAAGCACCGTCTACCTCAAGGAAAAGGACAGAATTACCCAAAACAAAACTCCGCAAATCACCTCAACTTGGGAAAGCGTTCGTTGATTGGTTCAAACGTGTACCCCTTTGGGCCAAGGGATTGGCAAGCTTGGCGGTTTTGCTTGCTTTGGTTGTCTCATTAGTCTTGTCAGGAATGAAGGATATCCAGTTATTTTCATCGCCAACCTCAACACCTCTAGACTTGCCCACCAACGTCTCCTTGGGCGACACCTGGATTCGCCCAGCCGACAACGCCGAAATGGTCTACGTCCCGGCAGGAACATTTGAAATGGGTAGCAGTGAAGATGACTCTAATGCCTATGATGATGAAAAACCCCAACACACCGTGACCCTGGACACTTTTTGGATTGACAAGCACGAAGTTACCAACGCTCAATATGCCGCCTTTTTGAATGAAGAAGGCAACCAAGAAGAGGGCGGCACGACTTGGTTAGAGTTAGAAAGAGACTATTGCCTGATTGAAGAAGTTGATGGACAGTTCCAGCCCAAAGAAGGCTATGCCAATCATCCTGTTGTGGAAGTAAGTTGGTATGGAGCCAGAGCCTACGCTGAATGGGTGGGCGGGCGTTTGCCCACCGAGGCAGAATGGGAATACGCCGCTCGCGGGCCAGAGGGAAATATTTATCCTTGGGGCGACCAAGAACCTACCTGCCAATTGGCTCAGTTTTATGGTTGTGATGGCGACACAATCACAGTAGGCAGCTTGCCAGATGGCGCCAGTTGGGCCGGTGCTTTGGATATGGACGGCAATGTTTGGGAGTGGGTGGGTGATTGGTACGGAGAAGATTATTATAGCCGATCCCCAGATGAGAATCCCACTGGGCCTGATTCTGGCGATTTCCGTGTGGGGCGGGGTGGCGCTTTCGACGATTCTGCAAGGTACGTGCGCTGCGCCTACCGCGGCAGGTACCTCCCGTACAGCTGGGTCAACGGCCGCGGGTTTCGCGTCGTGGCGTCCCCATAGCCCCGCAGGGCTGCCTTTGAACTCTGACCCTCTGGCCTCTGAATCTCTGACTCGCGCGTAGTGCGTACTCTGCCCTCTGCGGGGGAGTGTGAGGGGGTGTCCCCCCCACGAATCGATTTTTTGGGAATTT
>DAOUWT010000061.1 GCA_030666985.1 Chloroflexota bacterium | reverse complement strand
GGGTGGGCTGCGCTACCACGGCATGGCGCCCATCATCTGCCGCCTGATGGAGGATGGGTTCGTCGAGGCCCGCGCCTATCAACAGAATGTGGTCTTCGAGGCAGCCCACAGCTTCGCCAAGGCCGAAGGTTTCATCGTCGCGCCGGAGACGGCCCACGCCCTCCAGGCGGTCTATGAGGAAGCCATGGCCTGCAAGGAGTCAGGAGAAGAAAAGGTCATCCTCTTCAACAACAGCGGCCACGGTCACTTTGACTTGGCCGCCTACGACGCTTACCACCGTGAGGAACTGGTGGACTATAAGCTGGAGGAGGAGAAGATTCAAGAAGCGCTGGAGAAGTTACCGCAGGTTGAGGAGTAGATACAGCGAACATAAGAGAAAGAGACGAGAGAAATTCTCTCGTCTCTTTTTTTATGCCGGTAGTGAGGTATACTAACACTACTCAGGCCCTGTGGATTTTTGGGGGAGGGTGCCACGCGGGGAGGGGCGACCAACCCCCATGCATAGCCCCACGCATAAACGGGGAACAACCCTGGGGGGTGGGGACGGGTGGGTGGCGAGGTTTTACCATCCCCCAGCCGCTTGCGCCCCCGCCAATCTCCAACGGGGAGCGAATGGTTACGACTAAGTAGTTACGAAAACACAATTGAGAGGATTTTTTATGGCAGAAATGATTGACAAGACACTTGGAAAGATTATGAGATTTCTCCGCCGCCAGAAGCGCAACTACCGGGTAGCGATCGTGCGCTCTGCAGGGAACAACTTCTTGTTAAAGCTAACCGATCAATACGATTCCATATATACGGTAGCTTTGGGAGCCAATTCGGTCGAATTGGGGGCCATCAGCAGCATCGGCAATGGGATCAGCGCCCTCATCTCCATACCGGTAGGGTGGTTTATGGATCGCTACGGCATCAAGCGATTCTATTTGCTGGGCATAGCTTTGATGGCCGGGGCGGCCCTGACTTACGCTCTGGCGCCCGGCTGGCAAGCGATCATCGTTGCTATGATATTGTTTACTGTCGCCGCAAGGTTCACCGGAACCGGCTGCAGCGTGATTTGCGCCGATTCAGTGAAAAACGAGGACCGGGCCACCGCCCAGAATATCTGTGTCACTATTGCATCTCTTTTTGCCATGATTGCCCCTCTGGTGGCGGCCCCCTTGGTTACGTCCTTTGGCGGATTGACTGCGGAAGGCATCCGGCCGTTGTACACTATTCGCTTAGTGGGATATGTATTCATATTTTTCTTCTTAGTCTTTCAATTGAGAGAGCCAAAACGAGCATACACGGAAAACTCGAACTCCAAGGCCGGATTTATAGGTGATTTTAAGCAACTCTTTGAAAATGGAAAGCCTTTGAGAAAATGGCTAATAGTTGCTTCTCTAACTTGGTTTCCAATGGCCATGACCATCCCTTTTCTCCAGCTTTTTGCTCATCAAGCGAAAGGCGCAGACCAGTACTTATTGGGAATCATGGCTACAGCTACAGTCCTGACACGTATTTTGTTTGGAATACCGTTGGGGTGGCTGGCGGACAAACTTGGGCGCAAAAAGGTTATTTACCTTCTCACGCCATTGTGGTACGCCTCTTATTTGCTGCTTATCTTCTCTTCCAGTCCGGTCACTTTAATATTGTCTGGGGCTTTGCAGACCTTCTATTTCGTTTCTGCAGGCGTTACGGGCGCTATGACACTAGAACTCGTCCCCGTGGAGCAGATGGGGAAATGGAGCGGGATGGTCGGTCTTTTCCAAGGATTGGTCACTATTCCTGCACCCCTTCTTGGGGGACTGATATGGAATCATTTCAATCCTATCTATGTATTTCTCATCCCTATTGCGGTGGATTTGCTGCTCAAGCTTCCTTTACTGGCTACGATCCCGGAAACATTAAGCAGCGAATAGAAACGGTTCGGAGTTATAGTACATACTCGCCAGTCGGATTGGCCGCTTCGCGTACCCGTTTTATCATGCTGAGCTGATTGGCTGACAAATCTTTTTGGACGCTGATTCTCGCAGATTTTCGCAGATAAAAACCTAAAAATCAGCGTTTATCAGCGCAAATCTGCGTCCCATTTTTGACTCTACTGCAATAACCACAAAGGCTCGAAGACACGAAGAAAAACTTAAAATCAGTTATATAAAAAGATGAAACAGAGACGAAAACATCAAGATTTTTAAGTCGAAGTTTGTAAATCTTAGTGACTTTGTGTCTTAGTGGTAAAAAGCGACCTTTTTGCAGGGGACTCATTTTTTGTTTATGAGGCTAATCTGTCAATACAACGAAGTTTTGTCAGTCAACCAACATGCTGAGTTTTCATATTGGGAATTGCTGATCTGCCCCACTTGCTTTACAATAAGGTTGGCAAACCACGCCCATTCGCCCAGAGCCAACTTACGCCCAGAATTTCACGAGGCCGCCCATGACCAATCCCACCGTTTTCATCAGCTACAGCCATAAAGACGAAATTTGGAAAGACCGCCTGCTGCCGCATTTGAAGATGCTCCAGATGGATGATGTTCTGGATGTGTGGGACGACCGGCGCATTGAAGGGGGTGATGACTGGTACGCTGAGATTGACGCCGCCATGGAAGCTGCCAGCGTGGCAGTGCTGCTGATCTCGGCCAATTTTCTCAGTTCGGAATTTATCCTAAACGAAGAAGTACCCCGCCTGTTGAATCGACGTGATGAGAAAGGCGTGCGCATCTTTCCCATCATCATCACGCCGTGTGCCTGGGATAAGGTCAAATGGTTGGCCAGTATTCAGGTGCGCCCCACGGACGGACGCCCCCTTTCGAGCGGCGATGAGAACCAGATCAACGAAGACCTGACGGCGAGCGCCAAGGAAATTAGCCTGCTGCTGGCCCGCGCCGATCAGCGCACCGAGCCGCCCCAGTGGCACCCGCTCCCGCCTGATAATGTTTCCACCGCGCACTTACCCATCACTGGAGAATATCTTTTCGGACGCCAATTGGAATTAGAATTATTGGACGGTGCATGGGCTGATGTAAATACGAACGTACTCAGCTTGGTGGCCTGGGGCGGTGTGGGAAAGTCGGCCTTGGTCAATCACTGGTTGGCGAATATGGTCAAAGATCACTATCGCGGAGCGAAGCAGGTTTACGCTTGGTCTTTCTACAGCCAGGGAACCCGCGAGACAACGGCTTCAGCCGATCAATTCATCAATGCCTCCCTACGCTGGTTTGGCGACCCCCAACCAGACGAAGGCTCACCTTGGGATAAAGGCCAGCGACTGGCACACTTAGTGCGAGGTCAACGAACACTGTTAATCTTAGACGGTCTTGAACCACTGCAAAACCCACCTGGCCCCGTTAGCGGCAGACTCAAAGACCAAGCTTTAATAGCTCTGGTGCGTGAGTTGGCTGCCTCTAACGTTGGACTATGTCTAATCACTACTAGGCAACGCGTGACCGATATTGAACATTATGCCGGTTCCACCGCGCCGCTGATTGAATTAGAACATCTCTCGGATGCCGCTGGCGGGCAATTGCTATGCACATTGGGAGTAAAAGGAACTGACGCTGAGTTGCAGCAGGCCGCGCATGAATTTGACGGACACGGGTTAGCCTTAAACCTGCTGGGCTCTTATTTACGAGACGTTTGCAATGGAGACGTACGCCGCCGTGATGAGGTCAGATTGTTGGAAGAGGACACAGAACAAGGCGGACATGCCCGGCGGGTGATGGCCTCGTATGAAAAATGGCTCGGCACAGGCCCCGAACTGGCCGTTTTGCGATTGATGGGTTTATACGACCGCCCCGCTGGGGCTAAATCACTAGCTGCACTGCGTGCTGAACCAGCCATTGATGGGCTGACTAACCAGCTATTCAGCTATGAACAAAAAAAGGGCATTTCTGGCTTTCTCGGTCGAAAAAAAGCAACCCCTCTGAATGAAGAAAAATGGAAACGGATATTAGTACGCTTGCGCAAAGCACACTTACTGGCTGAGGCCGACCCCCATAATCCTCACACCCTGGACACCCACCCCTTGGTGCGCGAACACTTTGGCGCCCAACTACGCGGCCAACACCCCCAAGCCTGGTGCGCGGCCAACGACCGCTTATACGAGCATTATAAAAACGCCGCCAAAGAACGCCCCGGCACCCTCGCAGAAATGATGCCCCTCTTTCAGGCTGTGGCGCATGGCTGCGCGGCGGGGCGGCACCAGGAAGCGCTATGGGATGTGTACTGGCAGCGAATAAAACGCGGCAATGAGCATTACAGCACGAAAAAACTCGGCGCCTTCGGCTCGGATTTAGCGGCCTTGTCCAATTTCTTCGATTCGCCTTGGTATCATCCTGTAGATAGCTTGCGCGAAGATTATAAGGCCGCTATTTTGAATTTTGCCGGTTTCCGCCTCCGCGCCCTGGGACGCCTAGCGGAAGCCGCCCAGCCCATGCAGGTTTCGTTGGATGCTCTCATTGCCCAAGAAAACTGGGAGCAAGCCGCCCGCGCCGCCGGCAACCTGAGCGAACTACACCTGACCCGTGGCGACGTGCCCGCCGCCGTGGACGTTGCCCGCCAAAGCGTTGAGCTGGCCGACCGCAGCGGGGATGCCTTTCTGCGTATGGGATTCCGCACCACCCTGGCCGACGCCCTGCATCAGGCCGGGCGTTTGGATGAGGCTGCCGCCGCCTTCGAAGAAGCTGAAGCCATGCAAAAGGAACGCCAGCCGACCTTGCCGCTGCTCTACTCACTGCCAGGCTACCGTTACTGCGACCTGCTCCTCAGCCAGGGGCAGTCCCAGGAAGTGCAGGAGCGGGCCGCGCAGACGTTGGAATGGGCGATGCAACAAAGGACAGCTCCTTTGCTCACCACTGCCCTCGACCATCTCTCCCTGGGGCATGCTTTGGCGGGTCGAGACTTCCGAAGTCTCGCAGACTTCGGAAGTCTTGACCCACAGGCCGCCCAGCACCTCAACCAAGCCGTTGACGGCCTGCGGCAGGCTGGAACGATTCACCGTCTCCCGTGGGGCCTACTAGCCCGCGCCGCCCTGCACCGCCTCACGGGCAATTTCGAGCGTGCCCAGCGTGATTTGAGCGAGGTCATGCAAATTGCCACTCGCAGCGGCATGAGGCTGCACGAGTGCGATGCGCATTTGGAGTATGTGCGGCTGTACAAAACCCTCCAAGCCCAAGACCTCCGAGGTTTCCAAAACCTCGGAGGTCTGGAAGAGGCTCGCGAGCATCTATCCAAGGCTAAAGCGTTGATCGACGAACCCGGCTACCACCGCCGCGACGGGGAGGCAGAGGCATTGGAAGAGCGATTGCAGCCACCGAATGAATTCGGCGTCTAACGGCCAAAACGCGCTGAAGCGCGTTGAGGAGCGGGCAACCCATTTCAATGGGTTTTGTTTGGTTAGACCATGAATTCATTCATGGGAGTATGCTTAAAACGAAAAACCACCCATCACGGGTGGTTTTTTCTTGTGGGCGATATTGGACTCGAACCAACGACCTCTGCGATGTCAACGCAGCGCTCTTACCAACTGAGCTAACCGCCCATGTGTCGTGCATTATACCGATTCTTATTCTGAAATGCAAGCCTAAATTCTGGTTTGTCGCTTAGTAACCGCGTTCCTTTGAGGAACGCGGTTACTAACTGAATCCAATCCCTAATATCTAATATCCAATACCTAATATCAAATACCCAATACCCAATACCAAATACCAAATACCCAATATCAAATATCTAATACCTGATTCCCTACTCCCCACCCACATCCGCTGTAGGTTGGATATACTCCAAATCAGGGAGAGGCAGCAAATATGGATTATCGTTAGGAACGAGCATAACCTGAATGCCAGGGGATAGCTTTTCAATATAGCGGTAATTCAACAAAGTCGGATTATCTTCCAAGACATCGGCTATGAGCTGCAAAGATTTGGCCTCAGCCTCGGCCTCAATGAGCATGGACTGCGCTCTACCCTCTGCCTCTGTGACGGCGGCGTCCTTTTTCCCTTTAGCTTCCTCGCGGGCCTGTTCCGCTTCTTGCTGCTTTTGCAGAACGACATATTCAGCCTCTTCTGCCTTCTGTTCGGCGATCTGTTTTTGTTCTATCGAAGCGGCGTATTCTGAGGTAAAAGCAATGTTGCGCAGGACGAAATCAGAAAGCAGCAATCCATTATCTTGAAGAGTATTCTGCATGTCAGTCGTTATCAATTCTGATAATTCGGCTCGCTTGGTACTATAGACCTCGTTAATCTTGAATTGAGCAACCGCTTCTCTGATGATGCCTCGCACGGATGGTCGGACTAGATCGTTTATGTAGCGATCCTGCCAGGTGATGTGGACATTCATAACTTGAGAGGGATCTAATGAGAAAATCACCGAAGCATCAATGATAACTTCCTGCCCGTCGGACGTGCGAGCCGAAATGGAATCATCTCCTATGATTTGCCCCTCGCTGGGAGCTATAGACATGGTATAAGTCATCTTTGAGATAGAATAGATGTTGACGCTCTCGGCGTAAGGAATGACCCATCGCAAACCGGGCTGTAAAACCTCTTCACGATACCCTTTGGGAGCCACAGCCGAGATTACCACCCCGCGCTCTTGAGGCTGAATGAACACCAAGCCCGCGCTCAAGGTATTGAGTAAAATAGCCGCCACAAACGCCAGCACAATGCCTGTGGTTACACCTTTTATCTCTTGCCCGCGACTCTTGCGGAGCACGGCCAAAACAATCAGCCCCACCACCGCTAACCACGCAAACCCGGACACAGCAGCAATTAAAACTGTAATTTGCATCTTCTTTCTCCTTTTTCTAAACTAATTTCAGTTACAAGTTCTTGGAATACACACGCCATCATTATAACCTCATTTGACCTCCCATACTCCATTCTGACATCATATTTATATTACGTCATATACCCAAGAAAGTTGCCTCTTTTGCACCCTTTGCCCCCCTGCCCAGGGCAATCGTATATGGGATACAAATCCATTCCTTCTCTTGCTCGAGATGGGTCGGCACTAGCCTGCGGGCTGTACAACGTAGCCCCATCGGGTGCGGAATCCAGGGGAGCTGGCGATCCCCTTCGAGCAGTGAGACAATAGTTTCTTTTCTAACGTCAAATGCAATCGCCCTGCCCTCCTGCTCCCTGCCTCCTGCCCCTGCCCCTTGCCCCTCTGCATCCTTTGTCTCCTCTGGTAAAATAACCTCCAATGAAACCCAACTCCCCCCTCCAAAAAATCCTCTTACAAACAACCATAGCCCTAACTGGTGGATTTCTCCTCTTCCTGATAATTCTGGGAGTGGCTATTGCCGGCTTTCACATCCAATACAAAGACCGCATCTACCCCGGCGTCTCTATTAGTGGAGTAGACCTATCAGGGAAAACGCGCCCCGAAGCCGCAGCTTTACTAGCAAATGAATTCACCTATCCCATAACGGGGAAAATCGTCCTCCAGGATCAAAACACAATTTGGGAAGCCACTCCCTCCGATTTCGGGCTTTTCTTCGCCCCCAACCAAAACGCCGAAGCCGCCTACCAGGTCGGGCGCAGCGGAAAGGTACTAGACCGTTGGAGCACTCAACTGCGGGCCTACCGCCACGGGGTCAGCCTCCCCCCGCAGTTTGTGTGGGATGAGGCCACCGCTCACCGGGTGCTCACCACGCTGGCGGAGCAGATCAACCTCCCCACCCTGGAGGCCACCCTCCTCCTGGAGGGGCTAGGGGTGGTCGCCCAGGCCGGGCAAATCGGCCGGGCACTGGATATCCCCCTCACCCTCCGAAATCTCCACGCCCACTTCCAGGCCCGGCAAGACGGGCACATCACCCTCCCCGTGGAGGAAAATCCCCCGGAAATTTTGGACGTTAGCGAACCAGCAAATTTTTTGCGGGAGATATTGAGTCAAGCGCTCACCCTGGAGGTGCCGGCTGCGGGAGAGGGGGATGCCGGCCCTTGGACCTTTTCTCCCGAAACTGTGGCGGGGATGCTGACCCTGGAGCGTCTTACCGGCCCGGAGGGGGCCGAATACGCCATCACTTTCAAGGCCCAACTTTGGCAGGCAGTATTGGCGGACATTGGGCAGCAAATAGCCCGCGATCCCCAAAACGCCAGGTTCATTTTCAATGACGAGAGCGGGGAATTGGAGGTCATTCAGCAAGAGGTCATTGGCCGAAGCCTGAACATAGAGCAAACCCTGGCGAGCATTTACAGCAGCCTCCAAGCCGGGCAGCACACCGTGGCCCTGGCCCTGGAATACACGGAGCCGCCTGTCACCAGTGCCAGCACCGCCCAAGATTTAGGGATCACGGGGCTAATAAATTCTGAGATGAGCTTTTTCTATTACTCTAGCTCGGCCCGGATGCACAACATAGAAACCGCCTCTGCTCAGTTTCATGGCGTTTTGGTCGCCCCAGGGGAGACATTCTCCATGGGCGAAATCTTGGGAGACGTGAGCGCGGCAACCGGCTACGAGGAGGCCTGGATCATTGCCGGAAACCGGACTGTCAAGGGGGTGGGGGGCGGGGTTTGCCAGGTAAGCACGACGCTTTTCCGCACCGTGTTTTTCAGCGGCTTGCCCGTCAACCAGCGTCATTTCCACGCTTACAGGGTTATGTATTACGAACAAACCCCCAGCGGAGGACATGACTCCAATTTGGCCGGCCTGGACGCGACCGTTTATTTCCCATCGGTAGACTTTAAATTCACCAACGATACCGGTCATTGGCTGCTCATGGAAACCTATGTCAACATCGCCCACCGCACCCTGACCTGGAAGTTCTACGGCACCTCAGATGGACGAACCATGCAATGGGAGACCACGGGTTTGCAAAACATCACTGAGCCGGGCGATCCGATATATATTGAAAATGAAGATTTTAAAAAGGGGGAGATCGAACAGGTGGATTGGGCCGTGGATGGCGCGGATGTAACCGTCACCCGGCACGTTTACCGGGGGGATCAAAAACTGTGGACGGACATCTTCGAAACTCACTATGCCCCCTGGCGCGCGGTCTGCGAATATGGCCCAGGCACAGAAGGCATGCCGCCCGATGATATCAACGAGAATAAACCTTGTGAGCCGAGTGGGTAGGTGAGCTAGGAATCAGTGACTAGTGACTAGGGATTAGGGAATCAGGAGATCAGGAAATCAGGGGATTAGGGAATCAGGAGATCAGGAAATCAGGGTATCAGGAAACCAGGGAAATTGGGAGTTTGGCTCTTTTGCCTCCTCTGCACCCTCTGGCTCTTTTGCCCCCTCTAGTCAACGTGCGGAATAACGCAAATAAAACGCAGCGGGCCTGCGCCGGTGTTGCGGTAGCCATGCGGCTCGCTGGGGGGGATGTAAATGGCGACTCCGGGCTGCATCACCACCTCTTTGCCTGGGACATGCGCCACACCCTCCCCCTCCAGGACGAAGATTTCGTGCTCGTAGGGGTGCTGGTGCGTCTCGAAGACGGCTCCCTCCTCGAACTCGATCACGCGCAGGGCAAAGTTGGGCGTTCCCTCTGGCTTCCCAAGCACCCAGCGGACTGATTTATCCTCCCCCACGGGTTCCTGTTCAATATCATGGTAGTTTCTACTCAGCATGGTTAACTCCTTACAGTTCACGTATATCAGATGGGGTAACCATTCACTCCCCTTTGGCAAAAAATGCGGGATATGTCACTCTGAGCGAACGGTTTGTGTGAGCGAAGAGTCTCCCACTCCGAACGGGGAGATTCTTCAGGCAAAAACCGCCTTCAGAATGACATATTCTTGAACGTTTATGGAAGGGGGGTGAATAATTACCAGATGGGTGCATTTCAAATGAGTTGAGAGAAATCCGTATTGCGTATTCCGTTTTGAGAAGGTAACGCAACACGCTACACGCAACACGCAACAACTATTTTCTCGCTATTTCTTCATGCGGATCCTGCACCACCGGCAGCGTCAGCAGCGCGTGAGGCACGACGAGCACGTCCAAGGGATGATGTGTATCCGCCTTACCCCCTAGCTCCCGGGCCGCCAACCCCAGCGCGTCCTCCATCGTTGCAGCAGGCGTCATCTTGCAGGCCGAAACAATCTCCGGGTACTCGCTGCCCACAATGACGACCCGCGCCTCCTCCAACACTTTTGCCATCACAAAGGCCCGCTGTTGACCCGGGGGATAGCTGTGCTTGCGGGCGTCGCGGAGGACGGCCTGCACGTTGGGAGCATCCCGCATGGCCCTGAGGAAACGCTGCTCGCCCACACCATCCCCAGCCCCCTCCTGGCACGGAGCCGGCACAATCAGGAACCCTCCTGGCTTGACCACCGGCGTCGGCGCAAAGAAAAGGTAAGACGCCGCCCGGCTGGCCTGGTAGAGATTGGCATCCTTGGGGAATCCCACCCCGCCGATGGCAATGTCGTATTGGTGGGGGATCTCCACCTCGTAGATGGAGCGGGCGAATTCGACCAACCACCGGTGAGTCTCTACCGGTTCGCCAGCCCTGACACAGACAACGCGCTTCTCATCGTCCAACACAACATTGAGAATAAAATCCAACCCGGCGCGGCGGGCTGCCTCGGTGATCGCCTCGTGGAAGAGGTTTCCTCTGATGCGGCCCAGCCGCGTGTTGGGATCGTCAATGAAGGCTGGCCCGTGCGTGTGCGCGATAATTGCTTCCCCGGCCGCCCCAATCGCCATCGTCTTGCGCCCGCCAGAGTACCCGGCGTACTGGTGCGGCTCCACCAGCCCGGTGGCGAGCAGCAGGTCCGCTTCCACCGCCGCCTTGTGGGCCGAGACCGGCACACCGCCCGGCGTCAGGCCCAGGTCTACCAGCACGTCGGGGTTCTGCGGCTCGTTGTCTATCACGCGGTAGCGCTTGACCACGTCTTGGCCCAGCTTGATGATTTTTTCCGCGTGGGTTGAGGGGCGGTGCATGCCAATGCCGCACAGCAGCGTCACGTCCTTGTCGCGGACGCCAACCGCTTCCAATTCCCGCAGCATCGCTCCCACCAGGAGGTGATCGGGACTAGAACGGGTGATGTCGGTGAAGACGATGCACACCCTATCCCCCGGTTTCGCCATCTCCCGCAGCGGAGGCGTGTCGATGGGGTGGTTCAGCGTCTCATCAATGGCGGCCTCCACGTCGTCCGGCGGCTCGACCGATTTAGAGGTCAAGACGGTGCCGCGCATGCCGGGCGGGAGGGTGAACTTGATGATGGATGTACCGTAAGGGACTGTGTATGTTTTCATTAAGCCGACTGCTTTCAGTTTTAGGGTGTGCTTTTTCTAAATGCGATTGCCCTGCATCCCCTAGGGGGACGTTTTCACGTTTCACGTTTTCACGTTTCACGTCTTCATACATCACGTAATGTAGTACAATGCCTTAGAAATCCATTGGGCCGCCCATACCCTCATCCCCCATTCCCAAATCAGGGAGAGCCTTTTCAATATCTTCCGGGCTTTGGCCTTTTTCTAGGCGGTCAATGACCTCATCGAATTCAGGGCCTAAGTTTTCACCTAATTCACTGCTCATTTTACGCATCATGCTGCCCAAGGCTTTAGGGTCGTCTTCTATTCCCGCCAACATTGAGGGATCGGCCAAATCTTCCATTCGGCTTTCTTCAGAACGTGCCACTCGAATTGGGCGTATGATGCGTTGGGTTTTAGCACTATCACAATGAGGACATAGAGCGTCTTTTTCCCCATAGTCTGCATAAGACATGAAAGTCTCAAAAGATCTATTACAATCTAAACATCTGTATTCATAACTTGGCATAAAAAATCACTGCTCCTTTATCCAACTTCCAACATCCAATCTCCAATATCTACTATCTAATATCCAATACCCAATACCCAATACCCAAT
>DAOUWT010000429.1 GCA_030666985.1 Chloroflexota bacterium | reverse complement strand
TATAGTCAATTGCGACACGTGTTTCACGCAACACGCAATACGCAACACGCAACACGCAATACGCAATACGCAACACGTAACACGCATCACGTTTCACTCTTCACGTCCATTATACTTTATCCCAGGTGCGCCAGACTATGGCCCCTATTACTCCCCCGATGACAGCGGGGATTAGTGCTTGTCGGCCCAGAATTTCTAGAACGATGACGATACCCGCAAGAGGGACTTCCAGGGCGGCGGTGACGCCGGCGCTTATGCCTGCTACGACGAGGAGGGGGCTATGCTCGAAGCCGGGTAAGAAGCCGACTAGTGCGCCACCCATCCCGCCAATCCACATGGCCGGGCCGAAGATGCCCACGCTCCCGCCGCTGCCGGAGCGCAGCCCCACGTCTAGGGCTTTCCCCAGGGTAAGGCTGACCAGGCCCAGCAGTCCCAGCTTCCCCAATAGGGCATCCTGCAGGGGAGCCAATCCCGGGCGGCCAATCTCAAAGGGCTGGGGAGCGGATGAATATCCCCCGGAGAAGAGGATGACTACGGGGATGGCTAAAAGTGCTCCCAGGGCGGGGTGCAACCAGAGGGGTGCCCACCCATCCCAGAGTTTGTTGACATTGCGAAAAAATCCAATATAGAGTTTTGCTGCTATTGCTCCAACAAGGGCGGCTATCGTCACGCGGAGCAATTCTCCCGCTGAGGTGGAGGAGGGAAGTGGAGCGACTAATTGCAATATGGGTTCGAAACCTGTGAGAAAGCCGGTGGTCAAAAAGGCGATCAGGCTGGTTAGTGTTGCGGCTACAGTATAGTATAAGGCCAACTGCCCCTTGCCTTTTTTGTATGCAAGGGATTCCACTCCTACTAACATGCCTCCGATGGGGGCTAGCAGAAACGCGCTAACGCCGGCGCCGGCTCCCAGCAGGGCCATGGTTTGGCGTTTGGCTTTTTCTTTTAGGCCGAGGATGTGGCTCCAGAAAATTCCGGCTGCCATGCCTGTGAAGAAACTTGGCCCTACCAGGCCGCCTCCGCTGGGGGCTACGCAGAGGATGGTTCCTATGAGTTTGAATGGCCACCAATACCAGGGGCCTTGGCCTTGTTCATCGACAATGGTCAAGGCGGCGTCACTGATGCCTGGCCCCGCTATGAGAGGAACGAAGATGAGGAATAGCCCCATGATCAGAGAGCCAATTATCAAGGTGGAGGCAAAGACTAGGGTTTGGTTATAGGGCAGGGCTATTAGAAGTTGCGCGATTTTTGGAATTCCCCATTTGAAGGCGGCTATAGAAATCCCCACCAGCGGCCCTATTAGAAAAGACATAAATATGGGCCATGTGTCTGAGGAGAAGAATTCTTCTTCGTCAAGAAATGGGATTATGTCAGGGTATTGTTTGGGAGGTTTTGGCATGGGAGGGTTAGGTATTGGATATTGGGTATTTGATATTGCATCTCCCTAGCAGTTTGTCGGAAAAAGAATTTTGGACGCAGATTTTCCTGATTAAGGCAGATTTTTAACCGTTTAAGCAGGTTTAAATCAGCATTTATCTGCTTAGCCAAGTGTAGGTCTTGGCCGTCAGCGTCCCATTTTGACTTCTCCGACAGCC
>DAOUWT010000196.1 GCA_030666985.1 Chloroflexota bacterium | reverse complement strand
GGGAGTGCTAAAAAGTTGTTGGTTAATTTCTGCCCCCCTCAGTCCCCCCAAATGCCAAAAAACACGGAATTTGGGGGGATGCAAGAGGGGCCTCCCCTAAATTCGACATCTTCTCGTCGCATTTGGGGGAGGTAGGGAGGGGGCGTGTTTTTCCAACAACCTTTGAGTGCTCCCCAGCATTTTTTCAGGGCAATTGCTTCCCCTGATACAACCATTCCCAACATCCACTTCAAAACCAGAGTGATTCGTCCCCAAAACAAGATATAATATGGGTGTGTTTCATTTCAGCTAAAACCTTGCCAGTGTAGCGTGTTGCGTGTTGCGTGTTGCGCTACTCTTCTCAAAACGGAATACGCAACACGGACTTCTCTCAACAAAACCACCTATGAAAAAACACTCCCTTCTCACACTCTGTTTTTTGATCATAACCCTCCTGGTTGCCGCGCCGGCCCAAGCGCAAGAAAGTAACTCTGTCCTGACGCTCACCATGGATGGGCCAATCACTCCCTCCATGACCGAGTACCTCGCCCGGGGCATTAAAGTTGCCGAAAGAGACTCCTTCGAAGCCATCATCGTCCAACTCAACACGCCAGGCGGAAGCATCGAACACATGCAAAATATCGTCGAAACCATCCTGAACAGCGCCATCCCCGTCATCGTCTATGTTGCCCCCCAGGGAGCAATTGCCGGGAGCGCGGGAACAGTGATCACCCTGGCCGGGCACCTGGCCGCCATGGCCCCTAGCACAGCCATCGGAGCCGCCAGCCCAGTGGGGTCTCAAGGCGAAGACCTGGGAGAAACCATCCAGGCCAAGGCCAAAGAGATCATCAAAGCTCAAATTCGCTCCCTGGCCAGCCACCGTGGCAAAGAAGCCATTGAGTTCGCCGAGCAAACCGTAGAATCCGCCAAAGCCGCTTCCGCCCAAGAAGCCCTCGAAGTTGGCCTGGTGGATTTTATCGCGGATGATGTCTCTGACCTGCTCCAAAAAATAGACGGCCAAACCGTAGAAACCGTTACGGGGGAGCATACCCTAAACACCGGCACCGCCACCCCCCAACACCTCACCCCCTCCCTCATCGAGCAACTTTTGCAAATGCTCACCAACCCCAACATCGTTTTCCTGCTCATCACCATCGGCGTCCAAGCCATCCTCATCGAACTCAGCCACCCCGGCGCATGGGTGCCCGGTTTCGTCGGCGCGGTCTGTCTGGCACTGGCATCCTACGGCCTCGGCGTACTCCCCGTGAACTGGTTCGGGATCGTTTTCCTCATCATCTCCTTTGTACTCTTCATCATCGATATCAAAGCCCCCACCCACGGAGCCTTGACCGCCGCCGGAATAGCTTCCCTAATTGTCGGCGCTCTCACCCTCTTCAACTCCCCGGGGACGCCTCAATTTCAGCGTGTCTCGGTCTGGTTGGTGGTGATCGTCTCATTGGTCATGGGGGGGATATTTGCCATAGTGATGGCTTTTGCCATGCGGGCGAGGAGGACGCCCATCCGGACGGGACGCGAATCCCTGGGGGGAGGTGTGGGCGTTGCCCGCAGCGTTATCTCCCACCGGGAGGGCGGAATGGCTCAAGTAGAGGGCGAACTGTGGAGCGCAGAGCTAGCCCCAGGAGAAGACACCATCTCCCCAGGGGAGCGGGTAGAAATCGTCGCCGTTCAGGGGATTCGCCTTCAAGTCCGTAAGAAACAATAATCGTGTAACGTCCCCCTTGCCCGCGGGCACGCAAAGCACGGGGATGCTTCGCGATGTTGCATGTTTCGTTTTGAGAAATGGGTGTATCCTAGTCTCCTAGTCCCTAGTCACGAGTTCCTGATTCCCCTAATAATCAAAATCATAAACCGGGAACTCGTCCCCCAGGTAAGCGATTTGGACGCTGGCCCCACCCGGAATCCCGCGCCTGATCTCCCAACTTCCTGCCCCGCCAGCTTCGAAGAGAATGTCATCTGCGCTGACCCAGCGCACGTTGTTGGCAAAACCGGTGTCCGTCAATGGGCCGGGGGCGGTTCCGGCTTGTCCTAATTTCATGTTCGTGGGCGCATCCAAAGCATAAGCAAAGTGAAGGGAATCGGGCGCCCACCCGGAGAACCAGATCACGCCTGATGCATAAACACTCGTGCTGGCACCAGCACCATCCAAGGCCATAATGTGTAAATCGCGTTGATCGCTCATTTCATCGCCAACGTGCGTGAGATAAGCAATCTGGCTCCCATCCGGGGAAAGGATAACAGGGGAGATGAAAAAGGGCGAAGCAACCACATTTTGCAATAGAATTGCTGCTGACCCATCTGCAGGAAGCCGCCAGAGAGCGGTGGTCGTGCCGGGGTCTCCCAGGGGGTCTTGGGGGGGTATAGCCACCAGCAACGCGCTGGAATCGGGCAGCCAGAGGGGCGCGGGATAATAAGCATACTCGCTGTAGGTATAAACATTGGGAAAAGTGATCATTTCGCGGCGATTGCCCCCACCGGCGTTCACCAAATGGATGCTCGCCGGCGTGACGATGGCAATCTGCGTTCCAGCGGGGGAATAATAAAACATGCCACCCTGCCCATTAGGCAGCAATAGGGTATGCTCCAAGGTATCAGCATCTATGAGGTGCAGGTTATTATCGCTAATTAGGCCGGGACCTTCGAAAAGTGGCCGGGTATTAAAGGCTATGATATGCGTCCCAGGAACCCAGCCCAATTGGTAAGCGGCTGTGCCAATGGCTCCATCCATGAGGGGCAGGGCGGCAAAATCGGCCATACTGAAAAGACGGCGTTCATTGGTGCCATCGCTATTAACGGCCCAAAGCTCATACTCGGTGTAAGCGATTTCCCGTTCGAAAACCACTACAAGGCCATCATCAGAGATAATCAAATCAGTGGCTTGCCCGGCATGGGTAAGCTGCACTGCGCCAACCCCCTCAGTCCACAGCCAAACATTCCCATCCAGCAGATAGGCTACCCGCAGGATGGGGAGCGGGGTGGGGGTGGGGGCGGAGGTTTCCGTGGGGATTCCCGTGGGGGTTGCGGCGGGAGCCTCAACCGGCGGCGCGGTCGCCCCAGGGGGAGATTCCCCAGCCTCCAGGGTGGCGGCCAGGGTGGCGGCCACGCTGGTGGCAACGGCATCCCCCTCGGAGATTGCCGGCCCCTCGGCCGATTCCTCCCCCGATCCCCCCACGGTACAAGCCAGGGATATGAAGATCAACAACGCTATGGTAAATACGATGGGTTTGTGAGATTTCATGTTTCTCCTCCAAGGATTAGAGTGACGAGGAATAACTCCTCAAGTTTCACGCAACACGCTTCACGTTTCACGTTTTATGGATGCTTGAGGGTGGAGTAAAACCTCGCCACCCCCGCTTCGCATCCCCCAGGGTTGTTCCCCGCTTGGGCGTGGGTGCCACGCTTAGGGGTTGCTCACCTCCCCCCGGCCCCCTCCAAAAAATCCACGGGGCTGAATAATTTTTTAATCGATCTAAGGATTCCCCCAAATATGGAAGCTGTCTTCCTCACAAAGTAGTTTCCCCCAGGGAGCAGTGATACAAACCTGGTATTCTATCAGAGTGCCGTTGCTTTTCTCGATCGGTGCGATGGTCAAGAATGTACACCCACCCTCATCGGATGCCGGGAAGTGGTAGTTTTTTTCATCAGAAGAAATAGTGACACTCAAATCTGCCACGTAATTTTGGAGAGGCTTGTTACCAACAAAAGCGCATGCTCCAAATATCTGGGATTGCGAGGAAGAAATTTCGTAATGCAGCACCCAGATGCCCAATTCGAGAGGAGGAACCTGCGTGGGAGCGAGGGTCGGCGTAGGCGGAAGTGCAGGGGCAGGAAGAGAAGTAGGAATGGGAGTAGGTGACTGGGCAATTATGATTGCTTTGTAGTCTATGCCCAAAGGGAGCAGAGATACCTGTTCCTGGGAGGATGCGTAGGGATCATATTGTAGGCAGTAATTCGTAAAACACTGCCGCCTGACACCATCTCCCATATCTTGCAAGCGAGTTACCGGTTCGCCCGCTAACTCATATCCTGAGTGAAGATTGATAAAGCTATCGAAATAACCTGGAATATTGTAACCCTTCTCGTCTTCTATGGCCCTAAAGTTCATCCCCCCTATCGGAGATTCCAGGGGATCGGTGGGAATACCCAACAAGCGTGCTATTGGTCGGAGAGAAATCCCTATCGGGCTATCTGGATCAGCGTAAACAACCACATTTTCAAATATCAACTCCCGCTTTCCGTCTTCTGCCTGATACTCACCAAAAACCACTTGACCGGCGAAAGCATATCCCAAGCGGTCCTCTGCTATACGGGCAAGTTCAGAAAATGGAGTTGAGGTGGGGGGCTTGGCTGGCGGGATAGCAATCACCGCATCTTCCTGACATTTAGTGTCGGCACATTTCTGTATCCCGTAAGGTATAAAATGCGCCACCCCTGGCGAATCACCCTTGAAGCTATACGCGCCAAAATTTTCAAAGTATTGTTCAAACCTTCTCAACCTGGGATTCCAGAGAGTACTCGAGGTGGGTTTTCCTAACCAACGTTTCCCGTGTTCAGCGTAAAGGGAGGCAAACTCATCTAAAATGAGATACCCGTCTACCTGGTACGCAGGGGGATGCTCATCTTGAAGTGGTTCAGCATCTCCTGGGACAGATTCCATATCCAATACTTCCAGGTAAAACCGCGGAGACTCTTCGGGGTTGTATACCAAAACCCCATTTTCAAAATATTGTTTCTCTATGTCAGAACCGGAAACATGCTTCAGAGGAGAAATTACTTCCCCCAAAATAGGTTTCTCATTCCATTCAATGCCCTGGTAAACCTCTCGGAAACGCGGCGCTATAGAATAATCCACAACGATCTCTTGCGTTGTTGGCTCTGTACATGCGGCAAGCAAGAATAATGCCAATATTAATATCAACAACCATTTTCGTATCCCGATCCACACAGTGTTAGTTCCTCCCTAAAAACTGAAGTTTCATTGCAATTGCCCGGTTGCAATTATACCTTACAAAGCCTTTAAGTAAACCAAAAGCGCGTTGCACTTGATGGGCTATATGCAATCGCCTTGCCAACTTAGCGTAACGGCTAAGTGCTCAGGCATAAATTCGTTTTTTTCCTCATTCGATGTAGCCACCGAATGAATTCGGCGTCTAATAAACGAAACGCGATAAATCGCGTTGAGAAGGGAGCACTCAAAGGTTGTTGGAAAAACACGCCCCCTCCCTACCTCCCCCAAATGCGACGAGAAGATGTCGAATTTAGGGGAGGAGTGGGGGCATCCCCCCAAATTCCGTGTTTTTTGGCATTTGGGGGGACTGAGGGGGG
>DAOUWT010000111.1 GCA_030666985.1 Chloroflexota bacterium | reverse complement strand
TTTAGAAATATAGTCAATTGCGACCCGTGTTTCACGCAGCACGCAACACGCAGCTTATTCCGCACTAAAAACGAGTGCTCCCGTTGGGTGAGTAATTCTCAGGGTATTGCCTTCGATAGAAACAGATTCGGCAGACCGCAACGCTTGCAAGAATTCGTTCTCTTGCTGCATTATATCACTGTCCACACAGGCCATCTCCGTGTTCATCAATGCTGTGAATGTCAACTGGTTTTCGTTCAGACTATACCCGCCAGAGAAAGAGTTGCATCCAGCATTGCCACTTACCTGACCTGCGCTAAATTCAATGGTAACAGACGAGCCAATGAGCGCGGGTTGAGCGATCTCCCCGCTCTCGAAACCGCTCAATTGCCACAAGGCTCCTTCTAAGGATTTGTTTTCAACAGCAGGGACAGGTATAAAGACCAAACTTCCTGTAGCCGTGGTGAGCGTTAATTGATCTTCAGTAGCTGTCACGCTTTCAATAGAAGACAGCGCTTCTAAGAAATCTGTCTCTTGTTGCATCATAGCACTGTCCACACAGGCCATTAACGTACTCATCAACGGACCTATAGTTAGTTGACTCCCATCTTGTTGATACCCGCCAGAGTAAGAATTGCATCCTGCCGAACCACTTACTTGGTCGTCTGAAAAACTTAGGGTGATGGCGCTTTGGGCGAGTGGTGGTGTTCCATTGATAGACTCTAATTGCCACTCTGTATTACTCACGTCATAAGCGTCATCTGCGGCGGAATTTTTACAGCCAACGCTGAATATGCAAATGGATAAGAAAAGGAAGGCAAAAGCAAAAAATTTGAGGGTTTTCATGGTCATCTCCTGGGAAGCTATGAATGAATTCATAGGCTAACAAACAAAACCCATCGAAATGGGTTATAAATGCGGTAATTCTCAACGCGATTTATCGCGTTTCGTTCTTCAGACGCCGAATTCATTCGGTGGCTCATTCGGTGGCTTGATAGTCTTATGATGTTTCCTCGACCGAATTTGTTCCTTGGCAAATACCGCGCTCCTATTTTAGACTAACACCCTCATTTGGACAAGCGTATGAGAAGCGTATGAAAGCCGTAGAGGAATAGTCAAGCAAAGCGTAGCAGGCAGTGTTAATATAGGGGCATAAGAAGTAAGTTTCTTTTCTTCTCCTCCTTAGAGAGAGCCGGGCAATGGCGAGCCCGGCTCTCGTGATTCTGGGGGCAGGCCTCCGAGGGTTTTGGAGGCCAGGAACGCGGTTCCTCCTAGGAACCGCGTTCCTGGCCAGGGGGAGGTAAACGCTTACCCAAAAATTCCCTTAAATTATTGGAAATTTTAACTAAACAAATTCCCCGCCGTGCTATAATCTCACCCATCATCGCGAAGTATCCCTGTATGGGGACGCCTTCACGTTTCATCGCGAAGCATCCCTGTAGAGGGACGTCTTCACGCATCACGTTTTCACGCATCACGTTTTCACGCATCACGTCTTCACTCTCCCTATGTCCTTCGTACACCTTCACGTCCACACCCAATACTCCCTGCTGGATGGCTTCAGCAACGTAAAAGAACTGGTCAAGCGCACAAAAGAGCTTGGGATGCCCGCCGTGGCCATTACCGATCATGGCACCATGTTCGGTGTGGTCGAATTCTTTTTGGCAGCCCAAGAAGCCGGGGTAAAACCCATTATTGGCCTAGAGGGATATATGGCAGCCCGTACCATGCAAGATAGAGACGTCAAAAAAGATAAAAAGTCCTCTCACATCATTCTTCTAGCAGAAAACCAAACCGGCTATCAAAATCTGCTCAAGATTGCTTCCGATTCTCAATTAAAAGGTTTTTATTATAAGCCAAGGATCGATCACGAATACTTGGCCGCACACGCCGAGGGTCTCATTGTCACATCTGCCTGCATGGCAGGAGAGATTCCCCGCGCTATAAAGAATGGGCAGATTGAACAAGCCCGCGAAAAAATGGCCTGGTATTTCGATGTCTTCGGACGTGACCGTTTCTTCCTGGAACTTGAGGAGCATAACCTTCCCGAACTAACCAAAGTTAATAAAAAACTCATAGAAATGGGAGCAGAGTTCAACGCCCGTTTTGTGGCCACCAACGACACCCATTATATTGAACCATCTCACGCTCGTTTGCAGGATATTTTATTAGCCCTCAAAACCGGAAAAATCCTAAGCAATCCCGACCGGATGCGGATGTCTGGCTCAGACTACCACCTCCGTTCCCCCCAGGAAATGAAAGACCTCTTCGGCCATGTCCCCGGAGCCATTGAAAACACCCTCTGGATTGCGGAACGCTGCAACGTAGACCTCAGCTTCGATAAATATCACCTCCCCGATTTCTCTGTCCCAGGTGAACACACGCCCGAAAGCTTTCTCCGAGAACTCTGCGAAAAAGGCCTTCGCAAACGCTATGGCGCAAGCGCTGACACCCCAGAGATCAGAGACCGTCTGGAATACGAATTGGGCATCATCCATGATATGGGATTTGACGCTTATTTCCTAATTGTGTGGGATATTTGCCAATACGCTCAGGATTTGGGAATCTGGTACAACGCCCGAGGTTCAGCATCTGGCTCCATTGTCGCTTACGCACTCGAAATCACGCCCATTGACCCCCTTCCCCACGACCTGATATTCGAACGCTTCCTAAACCCAGATCGTGTCAACATGCCCGACATTGACCTCGATTTTCCAGACGACCGTCGGGCCGAGCTAATGCACTACTGCGCCGAAAAATACGGGCACGACAAGGTGGCTCAAATCATCACCTTTGGAACCATGAAAGCCCGCGCAGCCATTCGTGATGTGGGCCGGGTGATGGATATCCCTCTCTCCGAAGTGGATCGTATTGCCAAAACCATCCCCAACCAGCCCCCCATGAGCATCTCCCAGGCTCTGGAAGAATCCGTCGAATTCAAGACACTGTACAACAATTCTCCTTATTTACAAGACCTGATTGATACCGCCAAAGAAATGGAAGGCACCCTGCGCAGCGCGGGGACGCATGCCGCCGGCGTGGTTGTCACCGACAAACCAGTCATGGAATATGTTCCCCTGCACCGCCCTACCGGCAACGTGGGCGATAGCCCCATAGACACCGTCACTCAGTTCGAGATGGATATTGTAGATTATCTTGGCCTTCTCAAAATAGACTTTTTGGGCCTGTCTACATTAACGATCATGGCCCAGGCCAGCGAGCTTATCAAAGAACGCCACGGGATAGAGTTCACCTTAGATAACATCCCCCTCGATGACCCGGAGACCTACCAGCTTCTGGGCCGGGGGGAAGCCATCGGCGTCTTCCAGGTAGAAAGCTCAGGAATGCGCCGTTACCTAAAATCCATGAAACCCACCAAATTGGAGCACGTTATCGCCATGGTAGCCCTCTACCGGCCAGGGCCAATGGAATTTATCCCGGATTACATAGAACGCATGCACGGGGAACAAAAAGTCACCTACCGGCATCCTGATCTGGAGCCTATTTACAAAGAGACCTACGGCATCCCCGTTTATCAGGAACAAATCATGCACAGCGCGGTGGCAGTAGCTGGCTACACCCCCTCCGATTCAGATAGTTTGCGCAAAGCCGTTGCTAAAAAGAAAAAGAAAGAAATCGTCAAACACCGCAAAAAATTCATCGCCGGCGCTGTCGAAAAAGGCATGAAGAAAGAAACCGCCCAAGCCATCTTCCAAGATTGGGAAAAATTTGCCCGGTATGGCTTCAACAAAGCCCACGCCGCCGATTATGGAATGATAGCCGTCCAGACAGCTTACCTCAAAGTCCATTACCCCGAAGAATACATGACCGCGCTCTTATCTGTCTACCAGGGCAATACCAGCAAAGTCACCCTCTACGCCTCAGAATGCCGCCAAATGGGAATAGAAGTTCTCCCTCCCCACGTCAATCACAGCGATTGGGGCTTTGCCATCGAAGACGACGCCGGAGGGAAGTCATGCATCCGCTTTGGGCTGGGAGCGGTGAAAAACGTCGGCGAAGGCCCCGTGGAGGCTATCCGCCAGGGACGCGGCGGGCAGCCCTTTAGCGACATCAACGATTTCCTGCATCGCGTAGACCTCCGCAAAGCTGGCAAACGCGCCTTAGAAAGCCTCATCCAGGTAGGCGCATTGGACGATTTCGGCAACCGCCCGGCCCTGCTCGAAGCCATGGATAGGATCATTTCCATCAGCGCTTCCAACTTCGAGGCCGCCGAGATTGGGCAGCTTTCCATGTTCGGAGCCGCCACTGGCCTAGAAGAAAAAATCTCCCTCCCCCCCGCCGCTATCCAAATCAGCCGCCGCGCCCAACTAGACTGGGAGCGGGAACTAATAGGCCTCTACGTCTCCGACCACCCCCTCAGCCCCGTCATGGACATCCTAAAAGAAAAGGTCGATTATTTCGCGCAAGACCTGGGCGACGCCGAGCATAACGAGCAGGTAAGCGTGGCCGGCATCGTCACCAACATCCGCCACTACCAGACCAAAAACGACAAGCCCATGGCCTTCGTCACCATCGAGGACATCCAAGGTTCTATTGACCTCGTTGTCTTCCCGCGCACCTGGCAAAAGTATGCCGAAGCCATCCGGTTTGATGAAATTATCCTGGTGAGGGGGAAGGTGGACACCGAGCGGGGTGAGCCAAAAGTGCTGGTAGATAGCGTTATTAGGGATATAAAACGCGCCCGCACGGTGGATAGGCCTTCGGCCTCCAAGGGGGAGCGTGTTGCCAAGCCCCTGGGGGAAGGTATCCGCGAAGTGGCAGCGTCATACTCCACCCCCCCCCCCCCGTTATCCCCCCCGGCGTCAGCGTCCCCCCCGGGGGAAGGTGTGCCACACCTGGGGGATAACGCCCCCGCCCCGCCCCCCGCCTTCCCTCCCGGTTGGGGAGAACCATCCCCCACGCCGGAGGCACACGCACCGGAAGTGGCTGCCCCTCCCCAGGAGGAGGCCCACCCCCCCTTCCCCCCCCCGCAAGAGCCAACGCCTGAGCCATCCATCCCCCAGCCAATATCCCAGATAAAAAAAGATGATGACAGCACATATATGGTCACGGTGGTTTTGCGTTCTAAAGGGGATAGTATGCGCGATAATTTGCGTGCCCGGCAGGTGTACGGAACACTGATAAGCTATCCCGGCAAAGACCGCTTCGTTTTCCAAATTTTCGAAAACGGAGACCGACACTTGGTGGAGTTCCCGGATGCAACCACGGACTTGAATGACGAGTTGCTGAGAAGCCTACGAGATCTGCTGGGCAAGGAGAACGTGCAGGTGGAGAAATTGGGGGTTAGAAGCTAGGGAGCAGGGAAGCAGGGGAGCAGGGACTCGCCCCTTGCCCCTTGCAAACTTTCATTCACCTCGCTCGAGATGGATCGGCAGATCCATCGGGTGTGGCATCCAGGGGATCTGGCGATCCCCTTCGAGCTGGGGGCTAGGGCGCGGTTTTTGCCATCACTCTGGCAATGTCCCGCAAATCCAGCCACCACTGAGTTTTGGGACGTCCGAGGGTTTGGTCTGCCACGCGGGGGTAATCTTCTAGTCCTGTGAAACTGATTTTCCCACCTTGAAAGCCAACAAATGCGCTGCAGGGTTCGGGGGATAACGCTTGCTCGATGATATAATCTACACAGTGAACGGCCAGGCGTGTAGCCTGGATGCGGTCGAAGGGTGAGGGGCTTCCGCCTTGTTGGAGGTGCCCCAAAATAGATTGCCGTACATCGAAGAGGTCTCCCCCCTCCGCCTCGAATAAGCGTGCCATGAAGTCAGTTGTATACACGGAATGAGCCTTTTCATTTCGTATTATTAGCCCCAGGCGTTTGCCACGCTTGAACCCTATCACCAACTGGTCAACATCCACCTGTAGATCCTTCAACGTGAGTTGGTCTTCATGCAAGTAGACCCGTTCGGCGCCAGTCGCCAATCCACTCATAAAAGCTAAATAGCCGCAATGCTCCCCCATGGTCTCCACTACGAAACAGCGGCGCGAGGCCACGGCGGACTCCTTGATTTTATCCACCGCGGAGATGATGCTATTCAAGGCTGTGTCGGATCCGATGCTCAACTCTGAACCGGGACGGTCGTTGTCGATGGTGGCTGGCAGACAAACTATGGGGATATTGAAGTTGGGGAACTCACGGCGGCGGCGGAACATTTCATAAGCTCCGTCATATCCGGCCTCGCCTCCAATGACCAACAAACCATCCACTTTATGCTGCTCGAGGGCGCGGGCAATAGCGTAGAAATCACCGTTAGAAGGCACATCGCGATTTGTTCCCAATTCCGCGCCTCCCCTATTGCTCCATCCATTGACATCCATCCACGACAATTCTTTCACTTCATTATCCGCCAAACCGGGGAATCCGTTATAGACGCCCAACATGGCATGGCCTAGGTTTCGTCCCCAACGCACAGCGGCTCGGACGGCGGTGTTCATCCCTGGAGCGGGGCCGCCGGAGTGCATCACAGCCAGGCGTAGTTTGCGTTCCATTTTGGCTGGGGGATTGGGTTCGGCCTGGAGCAAGACGTGCAGGGTTTTGTATACCGAGGTAAAGCTCCCCCCTCGCATTTCGCGCATTTTGGCGTATTCGTGTTCTTCAGCCAGTTTAGCAATGGCGTGTGTTTGCGCCACGCAGTCCATAAGCGGAGACGAAACCACGCGATTGCCGCGAATGCCGATAAGCTGCGGGTCATCTTCTGGCTCGATTTCGAGCAAATGTTCCACGGCGGCGTGCCCCAGCAATGTGCCCAAAGTCCGGTCGAATGCGCTGGGGGAGCCTCCTCTTTGAACGTGGCCCAAGATCGTGATGCGGGTATCCTCTCCCAAGCGTTTTTCCAGAATCTCTTTTACTTCTTGGCTGGTGATGGGATTACCGGCGCTGTCACGTGCCCCTTCTGCCATGACGACGATGCTATCCCGGCGTCCGGCTTCGCGTCCCGCACGCAGGGCCTGGCACATTTCCGTTTTCCATTCTTCGGGGGCGGGGGGATTTTCGGGGACGAAGACCCAATCTGCGCCCGTTGCCAACGCGCTCATTATGGCCAAATAGCCGCACTTTCGTCCCATCACCTCGACCACAAAGCTGCGTTGGTGGCTGGCGGCGGTGCTGCCAATGGCGTCAATGGCCTCGATGATGCGATGCAGGGCTGTGTCAGCTCCAAGGGTCATATCGGAGCCGTACATGTCGTTGTCGATAGAGCCGGGCAGACCCACTATATGCAAATTTGGATAGATTGCGGCTGTTTCGGGGGTGATTTTGCCCGTTTCTACTAACTCGCGCACCAGGTCAGGCCACTCTTTGCGGAAAAGGTCGGCCCCGGTCAGGCTGCCGTCCCCGCCGATGACGATTAGGGCGTTGATGCCTTTTTCTATCAGGTTGCGGGCTGCTTGGAGCCGGCCTTCGCGGGTGCGGAAGCGTTTGCAGCGTGCTGTGCCAATGACAGTGCCGCCGCGCTGCAAGATTCCGCCTACGCTATCCCAGGTCATTTCCATGATCTTCTCGCCCCCTTCCACCAATCCCCGGTAGCCTTCGTAGATGGCGTAGATTTCCACGCCCAAGTCCAGGGCGGTGCGGACTGCCGCGCGTAAGGCGGCGTTCATGCCGGATGAGTCTCCGCCGCTGGTGAAAATTCCGATTCGGTTCATGGGGTGCTCCTAGTTGAAAGTGGGAAGGGGCAAGGGGCAAGGGGCATGTTTGCATGTCTGCATGTCTGCATGTTTGCATGTT
>DAOUWT010000245.1 GCA_030666985.1 Chloroflexota bacterium | reverse complement strand
TGCATTCGACAACAAAGATTTCTCCTCGTTCCTCGTCGAAATGACAAGAGGTGAGTAGTACTGTAGTCTTGGGATGTGGTTGTGCTAAATAACTTGATTGATTATTTATTTTTTATATTCGAACGCCTGGACTGGGTCAGTGTTGTTGACATTCTGCTCGTCACGACTATTTTTTTCTTTATCTTTTATTTATTAAGGGATACGAAGGCCATGATTTTGCTGAGGGGGGTGTTGTTCCTTATCGTAGTCATCAGTTTGATAACCAGTCTTAGTGTGCTCCCAGCTTTTTCATGGTTAATTACTAGCACCTTGCCGGTGCTGCTTCTAGCAATACCGGTGATCTTCGCCCCTGAAATCCGCCGCGCCCTGGAGCGAATTGGCCGGACAGGGTCTTTGTGGTCTCGGAACGGACATGCTTCTGGGATAGAGAAAACAATTCGTGTGGTGGCCATTGCTTCCCGCCGAATTTCTAAACGCAGATATGGCGGCTTGATAATTCTCCAACGCTTAGACATCTTGCACGATTTCATTGGAACTGGCGTGTCGCTAAATTCTGCTGTGACGCCGGAATTATTGATACAAATTTTTTACCCTAAGACGCCTCTCCACGATGGCGCTGTGATTATTTCTGGCGACAGAGTGGTAGCAGCCGGATGCGTGATGCCTCTTTCTTCTAGTGGAGTCTTGGATACTTCTCCCGAACGCCCTATGGGTCTTCGGCATCGAGCAGCGCTGGGAACGGCTGAGGTTAGTGACGCGATTGCCGTTGTGATTTCTGAGGAGACGGGAATTATATCTCTTGCTTATGATAGCAACATTGTCCGCAATGTTTCTCTGGATGAAATGGAAGACAAATTATTGGAATTTTATCATTTTCTTCACGCAGACAGGTCGATTAGGAAAGTTTTATCCCGTGTATTTACTGGCTCTGAAGGTTCTTCTAAATGAGATTCATGCGTTGGTTAGTTAAGAATGTAAGTTCCTTTTTGCTGGCTTTTCTGCTGGCTATTATTGTTTGGATTTCAGCAGTTACTTCCTCTGATCCCAACTTGGAAGAGGTTATTACCGTTCCCTTGGAGGTTATTGGACAGGCTGCCGATATAGTGATTCTGGAAGATCTCCCAAGGAACGTTGCTGTCACCGTATACGCTCCCCAGAGCAAGATCGACCAACTCAAGGCCGAGAACATGCGTGCCTGGATAGCAGTGGAAGGCTTGGAACCTGGAACCTACCGGATACCTGTCAGAATCGATATTCCATCTCATATTAGTCCGGTCAGGCTTGTTTCGACAAGCCCTAGCCGGCTAGAACTTACCTTTGATAGATTGATTGAGCAGGTATTTCCCATTACGACTTATGTAGAAGGTGAACCTGCTGTTGGATATAAAATCGGCGAGATCACCTGGGACGCTCAAAACGTTACCATTACTGGACGAGCTTCTCAGGTGGACAAAGTAGAAACTGTAGAAGTTGCTTTGGATATCACTGATGCTGTCGAGACAATTGATACCAGCTTAGAATTGCGTCCCCTAGACAGTATGGGCGAACCCGTCCCTGATGTTTCTCTCAACCCTAAAAGGGTGCAAGTGCTACAAAAGATTGAATTATTGGGTGGGTACAGGAATGTAGCCGTGAAGGTGGTCACTGGGGGGCAAGTTGCTTCTGGTTATCGCGCTGCAAGTATCACTCCTGCCCCTCCGACAGTGATGATTTTTTCCGAGGACCCTAAGTTGGTAGATCAGCTTCCAGGGTATGTGGAAACAGAACCCCTTGATTTGACCGACGTGGATGATTACGTGGAGACGATCCTCGAATTGAATCTCCCAGAAGGGGTTACTGTAGTAGGTGATCCGAATGTTTTGGTTCAGATCAGTGTGGTTGCTTTCAGGGATAGTTTAGCGCTTACCAGGGATGTTGAAATTATTGGGCTTCTTCCCGGTTTGGAGGCGGTGGTTGCCCCTGGGCAAATGGAAGTTGTCGTTTATGGCCCTATACCAGTCCTGGATGGTTTGACTCTGCGGGATGTCCGTGTGCTTGTGGATTTGGCCAACTTGGAGGTGGGAGTGCATACCATTACCCCCACTGTGGATATATTGCCTGAAGACTTGAGCCTGGAAAGCATTGTGCCAAATGCGGTCGAAGTGACAATTGCAGAAGCCGCCACGCCGACCATTACTCCCACTCCGACCCCTTAGAAAATACACATGAAAAAACCACTTGTTGCTATTGTAGGAAGTCCTAATGTCGGGAAAAGTACGCTTTTCAACCGTCTGGTTGAGAGGCGGATGGCTATTGTGGACGATACGCCCGGCACAACCCGCGACCGGCTTGTCACAGAAGTGGAGTGGGGCGGCGTGATATTCGATATTGTGGATACAGGGGGAATCGACCCCACGCATGGCGGCCCCTACACAAAACTGGAACCGCTCTCGGTTGGTTCCGCCGATTTTATCGAGGATATCCGGGCACAAGCTGATGTGGCCATCCGGGGCGCGGATGCCATTTTGATGTTAGTGGATGGTCAGAGCAGTGTCACCGCAGCGGATCAGGAGATCGCCCAAATCCTGCGCAAGTCCCAAGGCCGGCGCGAAGGGAAGCCTCATCCGCCTATTTTCTTGATAGTCAATAAATGCGAAAGTCCAAAGATCAGGCAAAATGCGGTTCAATTTTACGCTCTAGGATTTGAAGCCTTGCACCCGATTTCAGCCTTACATGGGACTGGGACAGGGGACATGCTCGATGCCCTGATAGATGCTTTTCCTGACACTGGTGAAGAAGAAGATGATACCTCGGTCAAGGTTTCTATTGTAGGCAAGCCCAATGTTGGTAAATCGAGTTTGTTGAATGCCCTTCTAGGAGAAGAAAGGGTGATAGTCAGCCCTATTCCGGGGACTACTCGAGATTCCATTGATACCCGTTTGGTCTATGACGATACTCCTATAACATTGATAGATACAGCCGGGATCCGTAAACGTGGCAGCATCAAGCCGGGCGTTGAAAAATACAGCGTCCTGCGGGCCTTGCAAACCATCGCCCGTTCTGATGTGTCTCTTCTTGTGGTGGATGCCTATGAAGGTGTCAAGGCTCAAGACACCCATATAGCAGGTCTTATTTTGGATGAGTGGAAAAGCACTGTCGTGGTGGTGAATAAATGGGACCTTATCGAAAAGGATACTCATACCATGGCTGAGTACACGGAGTTCATTCGCTATGAGTTGAACTTTATGGATTACGTGCCCCTGCTCTTTATTTCAGCGAAAACGGGGCAGCGCGTTGCCAAGGTTCTGCCCGCTGCCTTGCGTGTTCAAGAGGAACGAATGTTCCGCATCCCTACTTCGCAAATCAACCGTATTCTTCGCCAGGCCCAAGATCAGCATCCTCCCCCCTCGAAGGCCGGCCGGCACTTTAGAATCTACTATGCTTCGCAGGTACGGAACGATCCGCCTACTTTTTTGCTCCATGTGAATGAGCCTGACTTGGCCCATTTTACCTACTTGCGTTATCTTGAAAACCGCATTCGAGAGCAAGCGCCCTTCGAAGGTACGCCAATCCGCATCATCCTGCGGAAGCGTTGAAGTTGGTGTCGGTATATTGGGAAATTGGTTGGAAGCTTGCTTCAGCCCTTGCTTTGCTGGGAAACCACATTATAATTTCCCCTAAGTCCCTGATCCCTGATCCCTGATCCCTAGTCCCTGATCCCTAGTCCCTAATCCCTAATCCCTAGTAACTAATTATGTATCAAGACCCCCAAAACATACCATTAGAGCGAACCCAGAGTTCACCTGAAGAGCGTCCCTTCCTCAATTTCTTGGTAGATGTTCTTGAGACACTGATCTTGTCGGTTGTTTTATTCTTTTTGATCAACGCTCTTTCAGCGCGGATAAAGGTTGATGGTTCTAGCATGGAACCAACCCTTCATAACGGAGAATTCATACTTGTCAGTAAAGTGAACTATAAAGTTGGAGAACCCCAAAGGGGTGATGTGGTCGTTTTTGACTTTCCTAGGAATATTACCCAAGAATATATCAAGCGCGTGATAGGATTGCCGGGAGAGCAGATCCGTATTGACGGCGGTAAAGTATATGTTGATGGCCAGCCCATGATGGAGCCTTATATTCAAACTGCTCCGACCTATCAGGGTAACTGGGAAGTGCCCGAAGGCAACCTCTTTGTTCTAGGAGACAACCGCAACAATTCATCTGACTCACATAATTGGGGGATGGTGCCTCTGGAAAATGTGGTAGGAGAAGCTTTCTTCATCTACTGGCCTCCCAATTATTGGGGGACTGTTAATGGGGCCTCGACCGCATCGGCTTCTGACTAGAAACTAGTGCTCATCGGCGGAAGTCCGTCGAGGGCTTTTCACGCTCCCGAAGGATCGGCAGAACCTGGGCCACAACGACGCAAAGGACACGAAACAACTCCCTGTGATCTTCCCCACTCTCCCATATTCCTAGGTGTGCAAAGCGCCGCAACACGCAACATTGTGTGC
>DAOUWT010000312.1 GCA_030666985.1 Chloroflexota bacterium | reverse complement strand
TTTGGCGGGGATTTCATCCCCCATGAGAGCGGCGTGTTCCTTACCCTGGGCCTTGAACCGGAATCCGCGCGTGGGGGCAGGGAGATCGTAACCGACAAAGGCGTGCCCCTCCCGGAGTGCCTCATAGACCATCTTTTTGTCGGAAGCCAATTTTCCGCTGAGAGGTTCCGGCACAATGAGATGAGTGTTTATGGCCCTAAAGTGGTATTGGTACGGGAAGAGTGTGCGCCGCAAAGGTCCCATGCTGGCGGGTAAAGCGTGGGCATCAGAGCCACCGATTGCCACCACGCGGCCCCCTTCGGAGAGAAGTTGGTCCCACCTTTCTAGCGTTTCCGGGAAGGGACTGTGCGCAATCCGTTTGGGGTAGTAGGCGTAGAAAAGCGCGTGCAATTTACTCTTCAAAAGGGATTTGAATTCCGAAAAACCGTTCCATATCTCGATTCCCGTGAAACCGTGCAAAGACCAGTCCACCCACGAGATATCATGCTGCCCCACGGATGGGGCCGCGTACTCGACCGGGTGAGCGATAAAGGACAAGCCCCCCGCCCGGGCCGCGGCATCCACCAGGCCCTGGGGGTCATCCCCCTTGTCAATCAGCTCCTTCTCCGCTCCAAGGACTAAGAGATGATTCTTCTGATCGGCGTGGGTACGGTCATGAATCTCCTCCCCAACTAGAAGGAGGACGCGATCTTGATTCTCTTCGTAATATCCTTCTATGCCGCGAACCAATATATTGTGATCCGTGATAATAACGACATCTAAGCCTGTTTCCAGGGCGGCTTGGGCAATTTGAGCGTGGAGACTGGCCCCATCGGAATACGGGGTGTGGATGTGTAGATTTACGGTAAGTTCTGGCATAGAGAGTGAAGAGTGATGAGTGAAACGTGAGGCGTGATGCGTTGCTTTGCATGCCTTGCCACAGGTACAACCTGGGGCTTGCAAAATCCACGTAGGTGGATTTTGCAAGTCAGCCTCGAATTCATTCGAGACCGAATTACTGCTTGACTTCTCACCTATCGTGACGGTATAATCTGCCTGCTCGAAGCCTAAGGATAGGCGTACCTAAGAGGTACATTAGATTATACAGGAATACTGCTTTTTGGAAAGTAGTTTGAGCTAACTTTTAAAAACTTTTCCGGAGGAATATTGTGGAAAAATATCTTGATATTGGATTAATTCTCGTCTCGTTTTCGCTAATAGCGAGCGTGATTTTACAAAGTAAAGGGGCTGGCCTGGGTGGTTTGACGGGCGCCGATACTGGTGGAGTGTTCACGGCCCGGCGCGGGGTCGAAAAGACACTCTTTAGAATCACCATTGGGTTGAGTGTCTTGTTTTTTATCTTGGCAATTGCCACCGTCATTGTTTCTGGGTAATTTTCTGTTCTGGTGAAGAGCGAAACGTGATGCGTGAGTCAGGAACGCGGTTCCTTCGTGAAGCACCCCCGTAGGGGGACGAGGAACCGCGTTCCTGAGTGAGGGGGAATACTTTTTCGAGTCAGAGTGAGAAAACTCCGATGAAACTCATAAAAAAACTACGTTGGCAATTTCTGTTCATCATCTTGGCATTGATTGTGATTGGAGTCTTATTGTGGGAAGGACAAACAGCCCCACAATCTGTTTTCGTCCCAGAAAATACTCCTAAACCAGTTACAGGCGGCGTTTACGTGGAAGGTGTAGCGGGATCGCTGAAACGTCTAAATCCGCTTTTGGCTGTCTATAACCCTGTTGATAGAGGCGCGGCCCGCTTGTTGTTCAGCAGCCTGGTGCGTTTTGATTCCAAGGGCTTGCCGCAACCCGATTTGGCGGAATCATGGGGAATCTCCCGGAATGGAGAAGTCTATAACTTTTCCTTGCGCCAAGACGCCACCTGGCACGACGGCACCCCAGTTACCAGCCAGGATGTAGTTTTCACCATCGAATTGTTGCGCAGCGAAGAGTTCCCAGCCCGGGCTGATTTGAAGGCTTTTTGGCAAGAGATAGAAATTCAGACTCTGGACGAGCATAATTTGCAATTTCGCTTGCCTGAGGCCTTTGCTCCCTTTTTGGATTACCTGAATTTCGGGGTTTTGCCGGCCCATTTATTGGGCAACCTCACCCCCAGCGAAATTGTGGATGCTGAATTCAACATCCAACCGGTTGGTTCTGGCCCCTATCAATTTGACGCCTTGTTGACTGAAGATGGGCAAATCACCGGCGTAGCGCTCAAAAAATTCCCCAACTACCATGGTGAAGAAGTATACCTCGAAGAATTCGTCTTCAAATACTATGAGGACTCTCTCGCCGTTTGGGAAGCCTACCAGGCAGAAGAAGTGCAGGGAATTGGGGAAGTGACGCCAGAAATTCTCCCCCAAGCCCTCAATGACCCTGACCTCAATTTATACACCGGTCGCTTGCCTGAACTAACCCTGATCTTCCTGAATTTGGACAACCCCCAAGTGCCCTTTTTCCAAGAGAGTGAAGTCCGGCATGCCTTGCTTTCTGGTTTGAACCGGCAATGGATGGTAGACCACATCCTGCATGGTCAAGCCGTAATAGCCGATGGCCCCATTTTCCCTAAGACTTGGGCCTATTACGACAATTTGCCTCACTACGATTACGAACCGAGGCAGGCTATAGAAGCTCTCAAGGAAGCCGGATACACCTTCCCCGCCGATGGAGGAGATGTGCGGACTAAAGTAGAGGAGGGAGAGGAAAATATCCCCTTGGAGTTTACCTTGCTCTACCCTGACGACGAACAGCACGGGACTTTGGCACAAGCTATCCAGGAAGATTGGGCTGAATTGGGCGTGGACGTGACCCTCGAGGCTCTCCCCTACCCGGAGCTTCTCTCCGAACACCTGGATACACGCCTCTATCAAGCGGCCCTGGTAGACATTAACCTGTCCCACACCCCCGACCCAGACCCCTATACCTTTTGGCATCAGACCCAAACCAGCAGCGGGCAAAACTACTCTATGTGGAACGACCGCCAAGCCAGCGAATATTTAGAGCAGGCCCGCATAGTGGTTGATCCTGCCGAACGAACCCGGATGTATCTCAACTTTCAGGTTCGCTTTGTGGATCAAATGCCAGCCTTACTCCTCTACTACCCCATGTACACCTACGGCGTTTCCTCGGACGTGAAAGGCGTCCGCATCGGCCCCATCTTCGAACCAGCAGACCGCCTGGTCACGGTTAGCGATTGGTATTTGTATTCTGAACTTACTGAGGCGCAAGCAACGCAGAGTGAAGAGTGAAACGTAAAACGTGAAAAGTGAAGAGTGAAGAGTGAAGAGTGAAAACGTGATTCACGTATCACACCTCATTCAAGGTGCATTGACTTGCACTCCAAAGTGCGTTGCACCTG
>DAOUWT010000026.1 GCA_030666985.1 Chloroflexota bacterium | reverse complement strand
GGCTGGGGAGGTTGGTTTGCATCCACCGCAGGGTTGCGCGGCGCATGGCAGAGACAAGGTTTCGCCTTTGGTTTAGAGGAGTTTGGAGTAGATTATGAAAAATGTTCAGGCGTTATCAGACAAGTTGGTGGCCAATATTGAGAAGGTGATTATCGGTAAACGGCAGGTGGTGCGTTTGGTTGTGGTGGGGCTGCTTTGTGAGGGGCACGTGCTAATTGAGGATGTACCAGGGGTGGGGAAGACCATGCTGGCTCGCAGTTTGGCGCGCTCGTTGGGGTGCTCTTTTAGCCGCATTCAGTGCACGCCGGATATGCTGCCCAGTGATGTGACCGGGGTGTACATTTATAATCAGGCCGAGCGGGAGTTTGAGTTCCGTCCGGGGCCGGTGGTGTCTCAGATTGTGCTGGCGGATGAGGTCAATCGCGCTACGCCTAAGACGCAAGCCGCTTTGTTGGAGGCTATGCAGGAGCGACAGGTAACGGTGAACGGGACTACGCATAAGCTGCCCCGGCCTTTTATGGTGCTGGCTACTCAAAACCCAATTGAGTATGAGGGCACGTTCCCTCTTCCAGAGGCGCAGCTAGACCGCTTTCTTTTGCGCATTCAGCTTGGGTATCCTGATTTGAGGGATGAGATTTTGATCTTGGAGCAGCAGAAGTTGGTTCATCCTTTTGATGCCTTGGAGGCGGTGGTCTCAGGGGAGGAGGTGCGGGATGCCCAAAAGTCTATCCGTGAGGTGCATTTGTCGGATGAGATCAAACGTTATATTGTGGAGATTGTGCGGGCCACGCGCGCTCATGAGGGGGTGTACCTGGGCGCTAGTCCCCGGGGGAGTTTGGCCCTCACGCGGGCCTGCCAGGCTTGGGCGGCCCTGACCGAGGGGCGTGATTACGTGCTCCCGGACGATGTCAAACGCTTGGCCCCCTATGCCCTCGGCCACCGGGTGATCCTTAGTTCTTCAGCGCGCTTGCGTGACCTGGAATCGAGGGATGTGGTGCGGGATGTATTGAAGAATGTGGCGGTGGGGAAGTGATGGTGACTAGTGACCAGGAATCAGGGACTAGGGGATTAGGTACTGAGAGGCGAGGTAGGAGACGCGAGGTAGGAGGTGCGGGTTGCGAGGTAGGAAAGACGAGTTCCTCCTCCTCGCGGGACGCCGAGGGCGTGCAAAGCAAGGGCTAGGGTGAGGGCGGATCAGAAAAAATTCTAAAGTGCTTAGCGCACATTGATTAATACGCTCCCATGAAATTCACCCCATAAATAGCTAATGTCAGGATTGTATCCACGATAACAATGAAAAAATAGTAGCGTAATGTCGAGGTCATAGACTTGCGTCGCGCTCTCTCTGCCACACCAACGGCTATGCCAAAGATACCTAACGGTATTAATAAACGTAACGCTGGCTGGAAGGTGGGAGCTATATCTATCCAAGCAGAAAAGGGCACGTAATCAACCATTGTGGGAAATACGACCACTTTAGTTCCCTGATATAGAATCACCGCAACCACCAGCAACACCCACGAGGTAATTTGCGTCAGGTCTTCATCATTATTGATTAGCTGCCACCCCACTAACAATACCAGCCCCGGGAGCACCCACAAGAAAGCAAACGGAAAGAGCAAAATACCTGCTACGCTCTCCATTCCGCCTCTCAGAATAAGCGTCATCACATCTTGAAGATGGAAACGATCTAACTCTGATCGGGCATCTTGGGCTGTTGTTGTATAATAAATGTTTTTTCTATCAAAGCCATCCCGCCAGATCAAATGCAAATTTCCGTCAGAATCCGCCGACAAGGCCGCATCACTTGAAATTGCTTGTGTTTTGGTGGCAAAGTTATAACCTTTATACTCTCCATCTGACATCACAGCAATCACAATCTGAATGTGACTGTCTAAACGATGTTGCTGCTGAACTGCCAAGGCAACAGCTATTTCACTAGAGGGGTTTTGGACAACAACAGGATCATACACAAAATCGCTATTCCCTTTAACATACTCAGCGGGAACAAGTTGGGAATATGTGTAATCTCCTTCGGCAGATTCATAGGGTTGTTCTTCTAAAGGCAAAACAGCAATATTAGCTACAGTGGATGCTTCATCAGGAGATCCAACAGGAAAAATGATGTGCTCTGTCTTTGCTGTTCCAGCCTCCAAACCTGACTGATTCAAAATAGACCAGAAAACATAAATCCATTGATCTCCCAAACCTAAAACAGGGCCTTCTAGACTAGCGCCTGTTCCAAGCGGGACATGGGCGATAATCGTCCCATCTACAGGCATTGAGGTCTGCGCATCCAATAGTTGATACATCAAATTGCTGCTATCGCCCATCCAAACAAGATGAATTTGTCCTTGATCGTCAACTTGAGCAGATGGCACCGTGCCCCGTGCTACAACACACACGGTGTCAGTCTCCTTCGCTCCTGATGAAGATATGCGGGTTAAATTTATGCCGCCAGACTCGGTGTCTTCCCATACAACGACAACACCCCCGCTTTTATCTGGCATTACTACGTATTGTGATACTCCTGATCTTTCACTAGAAAGCCGCTCTGCCGTACCCTTGATAGTCCCCTGGTGATCCAGTTGAGCATACCATAATTGCCACTTTTCCACGTTTTCATCATAACCGGCCCAAAATAAATGGAAATATTGATTGCCAGAAGGGAGTAAATTAGGCGAGCGCACTCGTCCGGAGAACTGCATCAATTCACGTTCAACCTTCACTTGTGCTTTCTGATCTATTCTTACATAACGAAGACCAACACCCTTCGATTCCTCCCAAAAAAACCAGGCCGCGTGAACCTCTTTGCTGCTTTGATCAATTGTCAATCCTGCTTTAGTTAAAGCATTTGTCCCTAACAACAAACCTCGGCCCCAATCCTCAGAGGCCTTACGTGATTTCTCTGAACCTGTCCCGCATCCAACAACAAGGCCCATTACCAACAATAACAATATTGAAAAGATAATTACCTGCTTGGAAGAAAAATAAGTTTTCACTTCAAACCTTCCTGTGGTCAGAAAACATCACTGCGAACGCAAAAAACGTCCGCAGTGGATTTGTGTTTTTTATGATATTTTTTTATTTTCTAATCAATCTGCATTAATGCCAATAATTGTTAACAACTACTTAACGCTTTTGACGAGGATCAAATGCATCTCTTAGCCCGTCTCCGAGGAAGTTGAATGCCAGCGTGGTCAGAGAAAGTGCAATTGCAGGTACCAATACCTGGTTCGGATACGATCTCAAACCTTGGACAGCATCCGAGATCATAATACCCCAACTTGCCGTGGGCGCATCAACCCCCAAACCAATAAAACTTAAGAAAGCTTCGGTGAAGATATATCCCGGAATAGCCAGTGTCTCAGCAACAACTAGCGGGCCAAGAATATTCGGGAATAAGTGTTTGACCAAGATGCGCGTATCGTTTGCGCCAACAGCCCGGGCTGCTTCTACAAATTCTTTCTTCTTGAAGGATAACACCTGACCGCGTGCAATACGAGCCATACCTAGCCAGTTGATCAACCCAATAGCAATAAATAGGAAAAGCATGCCGCCCATTTCATTATTCATGTTGATAAAAACAAGGCCAATGCCACTTCCACCCCCTCGTCGCGCGATCGCTTTAAAATAGGTTTGCAACAAAATTACGACTACTAAAAACGGAAATGCGTACAAGAAGTCTACAACACGCATCATAATGCTGTCAATGCGCCCCCCCGAATAGCCGGAAATCATGCCATAGATTATACCAACCATCAGGCTGACAGCAGAACCGACAAAGGCAACCGCCAAAGAAACACGCGCACCGTAAATTGTCCGGCTTAGAATGTCGCGTCCCAGGTTATCCGCAGCTAGAGGGTAGGCCTCGCTGATACGGGCATAGTTCTCTGCTCCTTCAGGGAGCAGAAAGAGCATCCATTCGGGGATCGCGCTATTCGCCAACAGGTCTTGCTCAGCATAGTGATAAGGAGCAAAAAATTCCGCGAAGATGGCTACTATTACCAGGGCAATAATAAAAAAGCCGCTAATAACAGCCAGCTTATTTTTAAAAAGACGATTGAACGATTCAGCCCACAAACTGCGTTCTTTGCGGACTATAGCATCCATCTCTTGTGCCAGATCTTCAACTGCCATATTCTACCTCCTGAGATATCCTTTTTCGTTAGTTGGTGAAATATCTCTAATCAAAACGAATGCGCGGATCTAGCCATGCATACGAAATATCTACCAATAAATTCGCGATTACCAACACGATCGCATAAAGCAGCGTAACGCCTGTGATGATCGAGTAATCACGATTACCAATACTGTTTACGAAATGTTTACCCATGCCATTAAGCCCAAAGATCAATTCCACGACAAAGGTTCCGGTGACCAGGGCTGCAAAAGCTGGGCCGATGATTGTGACAACAGGAATCAAGCTGTTTTTAAGCGCATGTACAATGATCACCGTGCGCTCGCGCAATCCTTTGGAGCGTGCTGTACGGATATAATCTTCGTTCACGACCTGTAATAAACTAGCACGTGTCAGACGAGCGATCCCGGCCGCTGAGGAAGTTCCCAGGGCAAAGACCGGCAATACGGCATGTTTGAAATAATCTATATTCATTTGCTCTAACGAGGGCAAGAAGCCCCACAAGTAGGGCGGTTTCGCCCCCCATGTCGCGACCGGGAACCATCCTAATTTAAGAGCGAATATCCATATCAATATGGGAGCCAAGACTAGGTTAGGAATCGAGAGAAAAGCAACTGCTGCAAAAGTGCTTGTGTAATCTATCCAGGTATTTTGTTTCAATGCGGCAATCGTCCCCATTGGGATTCCAATGAATAATGCCAATAACAAAGCCATAAAGCCAAGCTGCGCCGAGACAGGTAAAGTTGTGGCGATAATGTCATTAACACTTTGTCCCCGATAACGCAGAGATAACCCTAAATCTCCCCGAATAAGCCCCCTGGATGATCCTTCTTCGCCTAGCATCTCATCTCCAACCACATAGGAAAGAAATTGCTTCCACATAGGCCAATCCAAATGATATCTAGCATTCAAGTTTGCCACCACTTGAGGGGGCAAGCTTCTGTCACCTGCAAAATCAAAGGGGCCACCTGGTATGGCACGCATCATCACAAAGGTAAAAAAGGTGACTGCAAGTAAAACAGGGATAAATTGCAAAATTCGACGGATGATATACCGAAACATAGGCTACACCTCCCTAAAATATTCGGGGGAACGGAGCAGAACTCCGTCCCCCGAAGTTAAACTAAACGTAAAGACTACTAGCAACTTCATTCAACACCGCTATCTACTCGCCGGCATTGATGGGGGCTGCATTTTTGATGATGTAAAGCACGTAAGAGTAGTCAGAGGCCGTGGCCGGGTCTACTGTACGCTTGACACCATAAACAACATCGTGCGCGGTCACAAAGAGAGGATTGCCATCAGCGTCCACAACCTGCGTGGTCTCGCCAGTAACGGGATCATAAGAAATCCAGGCGATATCCTCACGCAGAGTGAAGGTCCAGGTCTGGTTGCCATCAGCATCTTCACCAGATTCCCAGGTGGTCGCCAGATAAGGAGAAACCTCACCTGTGACGGGGTCAAACTTTGTCAGACCGACAAAGGTGTTACCAACAACATCCACAGAGGTGGTGTCAGTGGCCAAGGAAGGATCGAGGGTGGGAGGTTCAGTGCCCCAGTTCCAATGCAGGGCTGTGCGACCTTCACCGAGGATCCAGTTATAGAAATCGTTAGCGCCCAAGGGCGGGAAGTTACGGGTCAACCATGACTGCGTTACATTAACGGTGGTGTAGTGATAAATCGGTGCGTAAGCAACCATTTCTTCCGCGAACATCCTCTCGGCCTGTTCATACAGGGCCTCGCGCTCGGCCGGGTCATCAGCCTGAGCGGCGGCAACGGTGAGAGCGTTGAAGTCAGCATTGTCAGTGCGCACACGGTTTGCACCTTCATCTGAGTTGAAAACTTCGTGAATCCAGTTGTTCTCATCAGGATAGTCGGCACACCAACCAAGACGCCAAATGTGCGGCATTTCTTCAAGGGGCGTGGTGTTCTTAAGGGTGGTCAGGTAAACCTTCCACTCTTGATTCTCAACACGGACATCAACGCCCAGGTTGTCAGCCCACATCTGCTGAATAGCAGCGGCGATGAGAGCATGGCCTTCACTGGTATTGTGCATCAAAGTAACGTCCAGAGCATTGAAATCTTCAATGGTCATACCTTTCTCATCCAAGTAGGACTGCAAAGACGCCACGGCGGCAGCGGCATCAAAGGGCAAGCCAACTGTTCCGGGCGCAGGAGCGCCAAAGATTCCAGGAGGAGCAAAGCTCGTCGCCGGAATTTGGTTGCCTTTGGTCACATTGTCAATTAGGCTCTGGCGGTCAATGGCCTGCACGAAAGCGGTGCGGACACGGACATCATCAAAGGGGGGTTTCGTGTTGGTGAATCCGTAGTAGTAGGTGCAGGGAACCGGTGCAATGACGAGTTCTTCGCTCAACTTAGGATCAGCTTTGACACGATCCATCTCAGGCAGCGGCACACCAGTGGAATCCAGGTCGCCATTCTCATAAAGAGCAAAAGCGGTGGATGCCTCAGTGATCATGGCGCCTTCGACACGCTCAATTGTCACTTCATCAGCGTTGACCCACAGAGGGTTCTTAACAAGGTTCAGCTCGCCGCCATGAATCCAGCTTTCTAAAGCGTATGGGCCGTTGGTTACAATGAGACCAGCCTCGGTCCATTTCTCTGCCCATTCATCAATGGTCCACTGGGGCATAGGATTGGCTACCCACATACCCGCAATAGCGGGGAAGAAGCCAGCCTTATGCTCAAGCGTGAATTGGACGGTGTGATCATCCAAGGCAACAACACCCAGGTCGTCAAGGGAAAATTCAGGTTCAGGGGGTGCTTCGACCTCTGCTTCAACCTCAACCTCAACTGTTTTTACAACCTCAACCTCTACGGTCTCGACAACTGTCTCTTTTTCGGTAACAACTACAGTTTCGATAATTTTTTCAGGTTCTGGAGCGGCGCACGCAGCAAATAGCATAGTGCTTGCAACCAAAACAGAGAAAATTATTAACAGTGATTTCTTCATAATCTTTCTTCTCCTTAATTAAATAAAGTAAGTTTTACAAACGATAAGCAACGTGATTTGTTATTTCGGGGAAAACATCACCTCCTTTTATGGGGATTTCACAACCTATCAATGACCATTCAAACTTTGGTATTTCCAGCATTTAATTCCAAACATCAAACGCTTTTCTGGAACCAATTATACCAGGTGACAAGCTACCCAATGATCATCTTTGATTTCTCGCCATTTTGGCTCTTCCCTTTTGCAAATATCTTCAACAATAGAGCAACGAGTATGGAAACGGCACCCAGAAGGAGGATTAGCAGGACTTGGCACATGCCCGCGCAAAATTATCCGCTCCCGCTCGCGTTCCATGACCGGGTCAGGAACCGGAACCGCTGAGATCAAAGCCTTGGTATAAGGGTGCTGTGTATTGCTATAAAGCTCATCACGACTAGTCAATTCGACAAGTTTACCAAGATACATTACCGCAATACGATCTGAAATATGGCGAACCATACTCAAGTCATGCGCAATGAATAAGTATGTCAGTCCTAATTTGTCCTGCAATTCTTCCAACAAGTTAACAACCTGCGCCTGAACAGAAACATCTAAGGCTGAAATTGGTTCATCACAAACGATAAATTTTGGCTGCAGTGCTAATGCCCTAGCAACACCAATGCGTTGGCGTTGTCCTCCAGAAAATTCATGAGGGTAACGATTGATAAAGTATGGATTCATGTTAACCAAGGCAAGCAACTCTTTCACGCGTTCACGACGTTCTTTCTTGGTTCCTATACTGTGTACTTCCAACGGCTCCTCGATGATATGACCAACCGTCATTCTGGGATTGAGCGAAGCATATGGATCCTGAAAAATGATTTGTATATCGCGTCTCAAATCGCGCATTGTGCCGCCATCTGCACTCACCAAATCAACATCATCATAATAAACGCTTCCAGATGTCGGCTTATGAAGCTGCAATACTGCACGTCCAGTTGTCGATTTTCCGCATCCGCTCTCCCCCACCAAGCCCAAGGTTTCCCCTTCGCGAATTTCAAAAGAAATATTATCGACAGCTCTAACCGCTCCAACCTGTTTCTGAAAGACAATACCCCGCGTAATAGGGAAATACTTTACAAGGTTTTCTACTCTAACTAATGCTTTTTCTTCCCTCATTTAAATTCACCTGTATTAATATCAATCCAGCAAGCCACATTATGTTGTGGTGCAAACTCTTCTAGAAGCGGATTCTGTTCTCGGCATTTATCTTTCACAAAAGAGCAGCGAGGCGCAAAGGGACACCCCACCGGTTCATCCAGCAAGTCTGGAGGGAGTCCTTCAATAACTTCCAGAACTTCGCCGGATCTGCCATCCATCCGCGGTAATGAACGCAGCAAAGCGGCCGTGTAAGGGTGGCGCGGATTTCCGTACAAATCATCCACCAGGGCATCTTCTACCACAAAGCCCGCGTACATCACAATTACACGTTCAGCTAAACCGGCTACAACACCCAAGTCGTGGGTGATCCAAATCAAAGCCATGCCCAACTCATGCTGCAATTGCTTCACCAAATCAACCAATTGGGCCTGAATAGTCACATCCAAAGCAGTCGTTGGTTCATCAGCTATCAACAAAGTTGGATTACAAGCCAAAGCTATCGCAACCATAGCGCGTTGGCGCATGCCCCCAGAAAATTGGTGCGGGTAATCATTTAGCCGCAATTCGGCATCTGGAATCTCTACCAATGTCAGCAATTCTGCCGCACGCTCAGTAGCGTCCTCATCGCTTAACCCCATGTGTAATTTCAAAGGTTCCTTGATCTGGAATCCCACGGTTAAAACGGGATTCAATGATGTCATCGGGTCCTGGAAGATCATGGCTATCTCATTACCACGCACACGGCGCATTTCCGAGCGTGGTATCAACATCAGATCCTCTCCTTTAAATTTGATGGCGTCCGCTAGGATTTTAGCAGGTGGAACTTGCAATAAACGCATCACAGATAGCATTGAGACACTTTTACCACACCCACTCTCTCCAACAATTCCCAAAGTTTCACCAGCGTGCAATTGATACGATATTCCATTGACCGCGTGAACAAGGCCTTCATTCGTGGCAAATCGTGTCCGCAAATCTTGGATGTCTAAAATGACTTCTCTATCTTCCAATTTCTTTACCTCCTCAAAGCTGAGAAGAGTCAGATACTCTTCCTTAATCGATTGTTAGAAAATATCTATTACAATATTTCTTCAATACCCACAAGCTGGCATTCCGTTGGCCCATCATACTTCTATATGAGATATGATTTTAGTACTGCCTTGGTACAGGTCTCGCTCCTCACTGAGCAACGAGGAATCTCCTACCCTCTCACCGTCCAGTATTCTACCATAACAAGATGCAAACTTCAAAACGAAATTATAAAACCTGTATTACGAAATATCAAAGACAATAAAGGGCATTTGTTACCTGATTGTCTGCAAAATCGAGTTAGTGATAAGGAAATACGACATATCTATCCCAGATGAATGGAGAAAGATTGCCTCCGCATAATTAACGCCTTGGTATATCCCCGTCTGCTTTTCTCTCTCCAACCGCCAAACCCGCTTCTTGATCTGTCTCCACGCACACGGCACCTTGAACGGGGATACATCTTCCTGTAAGGCAGACCGGATAAGAACATCCAAGGAATCTAAAGATAACTCTGGTAAGTTCTTATGCGACCTCATATACCACCTCAGATAACCTCTCATAGCCACGGTCCATAATGACTTTTTTAAGCTTCTTACGTGCATAATAAAGGCGAGACTTAACCGTCCCTTCTGCAATGTCCAGTGCGTAAGCAACCTCACTCACACTCAACTCCTCCAGGTAGTACAAAATAATGACCGTCCGCTGCGAATCTGGCAGGTTTTTAATCGCCCGCCGGAGAATTTTACTCTGCTCCTGACTCTCCGCTACGGTCTCAGTATCCTGTCGAGGTGATGAAACCACCCACTCGATCGCACCCTGAAAGAGATTCATTATGCGCTTGGCACGGTTAATCCAACTATAAGTCAGATTTATCGTTACCCGGTACAGCCAAGGCTCAAATGGCTGAGTCTTGTCAAAGCTGCCGGCGTACCTATAAACACGCAAAAAGGTCTCCTGAAGAATATCTTCGGCCAGCCCTTCATCGTGGGTAATCGCCAAAGCAGTTCGGTAGACCTGAGTTCTGTGCCGTTGATACAATAAGCCCAAAGCATCTATATTGCCATCTTGAACACGTGCAATGAGAAGGTCATCCTCGTTATGAACGGCCATTTTCCTATCTCTCCATAATACTTCTGAAGTCCCCATCTGGTTCAATTGATTTTGCCTGATTAAAGTGATTATTCAGGCCCTGTGGATTTTTGGGGGAGGGCCGGGGAGAGGGTGCACCTCGCGGGGGAGGGAAGTCGCCTCGTGGGGGGGAGGTCGCCTTGCGGGGGCGTGATACCAATCCCCAGCCGCAATCCCCAATCCGCAATCTGCAATCTGCAATCTGCAATCCACCCCCCAGCCGCTTGCGCCACCGCCAATCTCCAAACGGTTCGACATCTAATATTTTATCACACGCTTCCAAAACCTGCCTGACTTTAGCCTCTAAAATGACTAAATACACCCAAGAATATGAGCGCTCACTTTACACTCTCTTCAAAATGCAACACACTACACAAGAAACTTATGTCACTGCGAGGAACGTCTTTTGTGACGCGGCAGTCTCCCTGAGTAGCAAAGGGGCACAGTATTCGGGGAGATTGCCGCACTCCGCTACGCTGCGTTCGCAATGACATGGTACAAAGTTTCTTCCCCTTTGAGCAGCGCCAACCACGCTGTGGCGACACTCGCAAGGCAACGAAAATTTATAGATCAAACCTCACTCCGAAGGGCGACGATATTCTTCTAGGTTCCAAAAAAGCGGGAATGCCCCTGTTTCTGGGCCTATCACCTCTGGCCTCACCAGCATGACATCGCGCCGAAAATAGAGCGGAAGGACAGGAAGGTCTTCTACGAAAATTTCCAGAGCAGCTTGATGGGCCTGGATGGTTGCTTCCGCATCGGGAAGGGAGGTCGTGGCAAAATTGCAGGCCGCGTCAAAATCGGGATTGCTGTACCCTGGCGCGTTGCCGCCCCCCCACCCCTTGGGATAATCGGGATAGAGGCCCGGGATTTCTGAACTCATGAACAACCTGCACAAGCTCTCCCCGCTGAAACTCCAGGCAAATTGCGCCATCTCGAATTGGCGGCCAAATACGCTCCCTCCTGGGCCTGGGGCCAACAACTCCTCGGCGCTTTGGGATGCAAGCGTCACACTCACGCCGCACTGCGCCAAGCTGTCCCGGATGATTGCCGCTGGCGCTGGCACTTCGCTCCCCGCTACATGATAGGTAAACGCCAAGGGTGTGCCATCCCCCACCCCAGGCACGCCAGCGGCCTGGCGGGGCGTCTCCGGGTTCTGGTCGTGATCCACCCAGCCGACCTCCTCCAACATATCCCCGGCTTCTTGCGGCGCAAAGGCGTAAACTTCCCCCAGGTCGTTCAGGGGATGCGTTTGGGGGAGGTAAGAATTTGCCACCCGCCCGGCCCCGTCCACGGCTGCCACCAGGGCCTCGCGATCCACGCACTTGGCTATGGCCTGGCGCGTTTTCTGCTCCTGGAAGAAATTGCCAGCCTGGGGATCAAGGGAGGAAATGCCAAAAGCAGCCTGCTCCCAGGCCCTCCCCTCCTGGAAGATGACGCGCAGCTCCCCAGCAGCCTCCAAGCCTTGCAAGGTGTCCAATTCGCTGAGCAAGCCGTCCACGTTCCCCACCACGTCACACTCCCCCCCCAGGAAAGCGGCCAAGGCTTCCTCTGCCCCATCCACAAAACGAAAGCTGATGTGGTCAAAATAGGGGTAATCGTTTGTGGCTTTAAAATAGTGGGGATTTGCGCGGAGGGAGATGTGATCCCCGGCCGCCCATTCATCCAGGACATAAGGCCCCCATCCCAGCGGTTTTTGCGTGGAAGTGGCGGTGGTGAGCAGTTCCTGGAGCGTGAGCTGCTCCCAAGCGTGTTGAGGCAGCGGCGTGAATAAATAATCTGTATAAGCCGAAATTCCCTGATAACCCGGGATGCCGCGCCATTCTATCTGCCGTTCATCTAGGGCCCAATAGGCCTGCGTAAAGCGTAATTTGTCGGGGAGGAATTGAGTAAATGTGCTGTTTGCCACCTGGTACGAGTAGACGGAATCGGCCGCTGTGAGCGGGATGCCGTCTGACCAGCGCAGATTCTCTACGAGTTCGAAGCGCACCACTACCTGATCAACTGTCACCGGGCCATCGCCGGGATAGGTTTGGACGCACTCCGCCGAAAAACATCCCGCCGGGCGATATTCTGTCCCAGGTGTCAGGTAGGTGAGGTTCCCGCTGTGGTCAACGATCTCCGTTCCGGGCTGCACTTCTACGGGGAGGAGGATGACCGCTCCGTTGGCTTGGGAGGGCGTTTGGGTGAGGATAACGGGGGTTGCGGTGTAATTCAGGTCATCTACGGGGCCATCGTAAATGGCCTGGCGAATGGCTCGTGCCGAGGGAGAAATGTCCCCGTACAAGAAAAGCGAGGAGGGTTCTGCTCCAACGCAAATGGAGAGCATGTTAACAGGGGGTTCTAATGTGGGAGTGGGAGCAGGGGTGGAGATTTGAGTTTTTTCCTCAAGCGGGGGCAGGGTCAGTTGCGGTTGAGGCTCTACGGCGCAGGAGGATAGAGTCAGAACGAGAATGAAGAGGGAAAGGGTTCTTTTTAAAACCACGGTATTTTCTCTTCCTCCACCTTCCGCATACGCAAGTAAGATTGGTAACGCTCAGGGTGAATCTCCCCTTTTTCGATGGCTTCTTTCACCGCACAGCCTGGCTCGTCTCTGTGAGCGCAATCGCTAAAGCGACAATAAACCAGCGCATCCCGAATTTCCGGGAAATAACCGTCTACCTCTTCGGGCGTGGTGTCCCAGAGATCGAGGGCTTTCAGGCCTGGGGTGTCGGCCATGTAGCCGCCTTTCTCGAGCGGGAATAATTGTCGAAATACAGTAGTGTGTCTTCCCTTTTTGGTGGCCTGGCTCACTCCCCGAACGGCCAAGCCCAGCCCGGGTTGGACAGCATTAAGCAGGCTAGATTTTCCGGCTCCCGAGGGGCCGGCCAGGAGCGACACCTTCCCCACCAGGATTTCTTCTAATTCGTCTATGCCTTGGTCATTTTCCACCGAGGTATAAATAACGGGATAACCGATTTTCTCGTAGCGCCCAAAGAATTTTCGAGCGCCCTCTATGCCGGTGAGATCAATTTTATTGGCTACTATGACCGCTGGCGTTTTTTCTTTTTCGGCGACCACCAATAGACGATCCAACATGCGCAAGCGCGGTTCAGGTTGAGCGCAAGAATATACGTATACGGCCTGGTCGGGGTTGGCGATGATGATTTGGCGGTATTCTCCCTGGGGGCGGGGGTCCATGCGGTAGATCATGTTTCGGCGCGGCTCGATTTCTTCGATCATCCCCTTTTCCTTGTCTTGTTGGGAGACTTTCACCCAGTCCCCCAGGGCGACAATATCTCCCGTTTTGGGGCCTTGTTTTAGGCGTCCTCGCAGTTTACAAGAGAGTTCTCCAGCCTCTGTTTTTACGATAAAGAAACCCGATTGGGCACGGATGATCCTTCCTCTCTGCATGTTTTCAGTCACATTTGTTATCTCCTTTTTTCCGCGAATCTTTTATTCAGTTCCCGTGGATTTTTTGGGGGGGACGGGGGGGTGGGCGTGAGGCCAACCCCCAAGCGTGGCACCCACGCCCAAGCGGGGAAAAACCATGGGGGTTGGCACTCCGCCGGGGCGAGGTTTTGCCCTATCCCCAGCCCTTTGCGCTCCTGCCAATATCCACCAGAGAGTGAATAGGCACCTTCATTGATCTGAATCATCCTCTGGTTCAGGCGTGGCCCAGACACCGATTTCAGCTTCCCAGGGGTAAAGCCTGGGGTATTGATCAAAATATAATTCAACTACCCGGCGGAAGATGGGAGCTGCTATATCGGAGCCTTCGCCAGCGTTTTCAGCGATGACCACCACGGCAATATCCGGTCTATGCTCATTGTCCACAGAAGTATAGCCTACAAACCAAGAATGCGGCAGCCAAGTGCCAGATTCAGCGGTCCCCGTTTTCCCGGCTATAGGGAGTTGGAAGCCACGGAAGCGGTGCGCTGCTGTTCCCCGGGGATTTTCGACGACCTGAACCATAGCGTTGGTGATGGTGTTCAGGGTAAGAGTACTAATGGGCAATTCGCCAACGGGGTCTTTTTCGAAGGAGTATATTTCCTCTCCGCCCAGGGTGAGGATGCTCTCGATGATCTGAGGGCGGTACAAGGTGCCTCCATTCCCCAAGGCGGCGACAAAGCGTGCCACTTGTAAGGGCGTCACCTGGGTATCACCCTGCCCAATGGCAAGATTGGTGGCATCCACCTCACTTTGAGGAACAGGGATATTCCCTTCCTCTTCTTCCAGGGCTTCAACATTGACCGCGCTACCCAGCCCAAAGCCCCGGGCCATTTCAGCGATAGCGTCTGTCATGCCCTGCCGGTATAAATCCAGGCCGATGTGCCAAAACCAGGGATTGCAGGAGCGCATCAGGCCTTCGGAGAGGGTCAAGAGGCCGCTGGGAGGGGTTTTATCATCTTCCTGAAAGTGATCCCAAGTCCAGTCATGAAGTTCCTTGCCGTGTAATTCTGTGAAGTGGTAATCACAATAATAGGTGTCCTCCGGGAGATAGGTTCCACTCTCCAAGGCGGCGGCAATGGTGATGATCTTGAAGACAGAGCCTAGGGGATATAAACCTTGGGTGGCCCGATTCATTAGAGGAGATTGTTGGTTATTATATAACTCCTGTAATTGCTGACTGGAATTATAGTTGGCGGGGTTGAAGGCATTGGGATCAAAAGAAGGGTTGGAAGCCATTGCCAGGATACGGCCTGTATCCACCTCTAGGACGACAATTGCCCCATAGTACCCGCTCATGGCTGCCTGGACATCCAGTTGGAATTCTTTGTCTAATGTTGTGAAAATTTCCTGTCCGGGTTTTGACTCCTGGCTCGCTAATTGGGTAACGACATCGTTGTTCTCATCCAACACGAGCAATGTTCCTCCCCTCGTGCCAGATAAATATGCTTCGCCCCATTTTTCCACGCCCTGATTACCAACTTTTTCGTCACGGGCGTATCCCAGGCGCAAGTATTGGTCTTGTTCGTTTTCGTAAATGAAGCGCACAAAACCAATCGCCTGAGGAGCTACACCTCCGCCAAAATAATATCGGCCATCGAAGGTGCGAAGGAAGAGTCCATTATTAGTATACGAATCCAAAACCCCCAGGCGAGGTTCTATTGTGTCGCGGGAGACGGCCCCCAGGGGAATATACCAGGAACCATCCGCTGTATAGTTGGTGTACATAGAGGCTATGTTTTCAGGCGGCATCCCCAAAGCCAAGGACAACTCATTGAGTAAACTATTCTCTTGACCAGAGCCAACTATAGGAGGCGTTAGGCCCAGGGAAATGGCTTCAGCATAGGCCACAATGACATTCCCCGAGCGGTCATAGATATTGGCACGGGCCGGCACATGACGCTGCAACCAAAGATAATTTTCCCCTTCCAGCTCTGGCAAGATCATGGTTTTTGCCCAAGCGATGCGCCAACTCCCATCTATTAGCGTCAACGGCATGACGATGTCTCGCTGGAGCACATCTATCAATACGCTATTATAGCTAATTTTGTAAGCGACCTGAGCGGATTGGGGATTTGTCATCGCGGAGAGAATTTCATACTCCAGGCTTTCCAAGGCCAATTCGTTGGCTATCTCCCGGTGAAAATCGGCGAATTCAGTTTCGCTGATCCCGGCCTGGCTGGCTTCGTCTAGCATAGCATACATGGCCGGGTAATCTTCTGCCGCCCAAGCATCCAGGTAAGCGCTTACCGCCGCTTCCACCGAGGGGGTGCTGGTGGTTTCCACGACGGGGGTGGGGAGGCCGGGGGTAGCGGTTTCAACAGCAGGGGTTGGCTCGACTTCTGGCGTAACAGTGCTGCATCCGGCCAATACAATTAATAAAATTAAGCTAAACACAAAGCGAGTTTTCATATTTTTTCTACCAGTAAGTTATTTGAGGAGTGAGGAGTGAGGAGTGAGGAGTGAGGAGTGAGATCACGTTTCACGTCTTCACGTTTCACGTCTTCACGTTTCACG
>DAOUWT010000224.1 GCA_030666985.1 Chloroflexota bacterium | reverse complement strand
GATGAGTAACTCACGCATCACGTCTTCACGTTTCACTCTTCACGTTTCACTTTCCTCGGATGCAATGCCATGTGCACTTTTTGGATTACTTCGGTGGCTAAGGCTCGCAGGGCGGCTAGGTTCTGTGCCAGGCCGACGGAGACTATTATTTCAGCCAATTCTTGAGCGGTGGATACGCCCATCATCTTGAGCGATTTTTGCGCCATGGGATGCGCTCTCGTGGCCCCACCCACGGTTCCCACGGCGAGGGGTAGTTCCAGGCTGCCCGCCAGGTTCCCTGCCGCGTCTGCGCTCCACGTGGAAAGGGAGCGGTACCGCCCCCCCCGGGCCGCGTAAGCGTGTCCCCCAGCCTCCACCGCCCGCCAATCGTTCCCCGTGGCAAGGACTACCGCATCCACCCCGTTGAAGATGCCCTTATTGTGAGTCGCGGCCCGGTAGGGATCGGCATCCGCAAAGGCCCAGGCGGCAATGATGCCATCCCGCACTTCTTCGGCTGAAAAATCCCCAAAGGCTAAATCCGCCAGGGGGATGGTGCAGGCGGCGCGGGCCAGGCGTTTGTCGGCCAAATTGGAGAGGATGCACAGGTGAACGCGCCCGCCGGTGAGGGCTTCCAGGTGCGGGGCGAGACGCTCGCAGGCGGTGTTGACGGCGTTGGCGCCCATGGCGTCTCGCACATCGAAGATGAGATGGACGACCAGAAAATCGCCTATGGCAGGGCTGGTCAGTGTGCGGGCTTCAATATCTCTGGGGCCTCCGCCCAGTTTGACGAGGATGGGGTCAACATCGGCAATTTCGGCCAGGAGTGATTCTTTGTGAGCCAAAATTTTCTCGCGGGCGGCGTGGACATCATCCACGTCTAAAACTTGGAGTTGGCCTATCATCTCCGGGGCGGTGGTGCCGGCCTGGAAACCTCCTCCCCGGCGGGCCAGTTTTGCCATATAGGATGCTCCGGCCACCACGGAAGGCTCTTCGATGACCATGGGAACAAGCACCTCGCGACCGTTGACCAAAAAGTTGAGGGCCACCCCCAGCGGCAGGGCGTAGCGTCCCACGACGTTTTCGATCATGTTGTCGGCTTGTTCCAGGGAAAGTGACTCTTCTCCGCTGAGGATTGGCAGATCTTCCAGGGTTAGAAAACCAAGCCCCATCAGCTTGCGCTGACGCTCCCCCAGCGGTAAATCGTAAAATCCAGAAATGCGTGTACTTTTGGTCGTGGTTGACATATTATCCGCCTTTTGGTTAGAGTACGCTCAAGCTAGATCGCCACAGCCTACGGGCTGTACACCGTAGCTCCAGCGAGCTAAATCCGGGGGAACTGACGTCCCTCCTCGAGCTTGCATTGATGATGTGGTGCGTCCCCCTACGGGGATGCTTCGCGATGTTGCGTGATTTCACGTTTCACGTCTTCACGTTTCACGTTTTACGTTTTACGTTTCACTCCTCACTCTCCAAACTTTAAGGTAAAACTACTGGCAAATACTCTCAACATTTCCCAAAGATGCGGTAGAATAGGTGGGCTACAGGAAAACTTATGACAAAGCTAACCCAAATCCAGTTAGAAAATCACCTAGGTACGTTCCACCAGGTCAGCCGTGACTTGGGAACCAATCTCTCGCTAGATACGCTTTTAGAGCGTATTGTACGCTTGGCGCGGGCTCAAGTTCAGGCGCGTGAGGCCATGATAGCGCTCCGAGACGAAGAAGGGGAAATAGAGTTTTTCGTCCATGTGCATCTCTCCGAAGGGAAAGTTAAGCGCGTCAACGGGAAACCAGACTCGGCAGGGAATGAGCCTGCGTTCCAATTGCCAGAACTCAACGGAGCTGCTCAACGAGTCAGTGCCCTAGAAAATTATCCTAATATGGGCGCATTTCTGGGAACTGCAATTATTTCTGGCGAAAATATTCTGGGGGAAATTTACCTGACCGGCAAAGAGCATGTCTCAGAATTCTCTGAGGTAGCCCCAGAATTCACTCCCAACGACGAGCGGTTAATGGAAACGCTGGCAGCCTATGCCTCGGTCGCCATTACCAATGTCAGATTGTACCAAAATATCCTCAGTTGCGACCAACAACTCAACCAACAAAACGAAGATCTAGCGCTCATAAATGAACTAGCCCAAACCGTAGCCAATTCTTGGGATATAAAAGAAATCATGAGCCAAACCCTATCGCGGGTGATTGCATATTTAGATATGGCAGCCGGGGAAATTTACCTGCGTGATACAGGCGGAGAGGACCTGCGCCTATCTCTCTTGCGCGGAGGCCCCTTCGAGGCTTTCTATTCCAAGAATATTTTCCGCGTTGGGGAGGGATTCGTCGGGAGAGTGGCGGAGCAAGCCAAACTCCTGGTTTGCAACTCGCTAAAAAATGATCCCAGAATTTTACGTCCCGCCATACCCAAAGCGGGATTTCGTTGTTTAGTGGGCATCCCCCTTCAGGCGCGGCGCAAAATGGTAGGCGTGATGACCCTCGCCAGCAAAACAGAATGCCTCTTAACCAAACGGGAGTTTGATTTATTAACCACCATTGGCACCTGGGCTGGAACGGCAATCGAAAACGTCCGCCTCCAACAACAATCCAAACTTGTAGCAGTCTTAGAAGAACGCGAACGCATCGGGATGGACCTCCATGATGGAATCATCCAGTCGCTATATTCCATTGGCCTCACCCTAGATTACGGGAAGATGATCCTAAAAGACCCTAAAGCATTAGAGGGGCCGGGGGACGTGATGGATCGACTCAACTTAGCCACCAGCGGCATCAACAACGCCATCAACGACATCCGCTCTTATGTTTCAGACCTGCGCCCCAGCGAGATGGTAAAAGGCAAAACGCTCCCCGATAACCTATTATTTATCATTGAAAAATTTGAAACCCACTCCCAAATCAGGGGAGAACTAGAGGTCACGGTACCCTCGCTCAATGGCATCCCATACCAGAAAAAAGCCATCCTTTTCCACATCTGCCAAGAGGCTTTGGCAAACACGGCCCGCCACTCTCAGGCCACCGAGGCCAAGGTCAGGCTGTGGACTGAAAACGGACGGGCGCATTTAGAAATTTCTGACAACGGAAAAGGCTTCAACATTGACACCGCAGACGCTAGCCTGGGGCACGGCCTGTCAAATATGCAGCGGCGTGTTCGCAAAGCGGGGGGAGGTATTCGCATCGATTCCGCGCCGCTGCGGGGGACTTCGGTGCGGGTTTGGGTGCCGGTGGGGTAGGGACTAGGAAATTAGGAATCAGGTACTAGGAATCAGGTATTAGGAATCGGGTACTAGGAATCGGGTACTAGGAATCAGGTACTAGGAATCAGGTATTAGGAATCAGGTATTAGGAATCGGGTACTAGGAATCGGGGGAAATATAAAACGCTTTTTTAAGGAGTTGTTCACATGAAGACCTTATCCAAAATCTTACTCGTATCTCTGACTCTAATTCTTGCAGCCTGTGACAGCGACAGTGGATTAGACACGTTTACCCGTTCAGATGGAAATTTGGTGGGGATAATCTTCCGGGAGGGGGTAGAGTGCCTGGGGGAGGAAGCCCAGCCCCTGGCGGGGGATGGGGGTGAGGTATACGTCTCCCTGGAGGGGGACGACTCCAACCCCGGCACGGAGGCCGCCCCCTTGGGGACGCTGGCCCACGCGATTTGCAACCTATCCCCCGACCAAACCCTCAACATATCCCCCGGCGTGTACCACGAATCCATCATCCTGGGAGAATTTGGGAACAGCAGCGCACCCATCACCATCCGCGCCATCCCCGGGTCAGAGAGCCGGCCCGTGCTAGAAGGCGATTCCATGCGGACGATGGGCATTGCCCTGGTAGAGAGTACCAACATCATCATTGAAAACCTCGAATTCAGGAACTATACCGATATAGGTCTGCTAGTCCTCGAAGGCTCAGATTTCACCATCAAGAACAACAAATTCCTGTCCAACGGTCGGGCTTCCATAGACCCCGATTACGATGAAGAGGGCTTCGGAGTCGGAGTCTATGGAGCGAGTAACGTGCTCATCGAAGGCAATGAATCCGCCGATAATGGCCCCAACCAGGAACGCTGGGAAAACTTTGTTTTGGGAACAGGCATAGACACCTTTGGAAACAGTGATGTTGTTATTCGAGACAACTACATCCATGGCACCACCGGGGGCGGCATTCTGGTCGAGGACAGCACGGACGTACTGGTAGAGAACAACCGCATAGAAGACAACCAACTCGACGCCAACGGCGACTATTGGGACGGCGGCATCTGGGTAGACGGCGGAGCAAACATCACCCTGCGTGGCAACATCATCAAAGACCACAACGGCCCCGGCATAGTTCTCAGCGACGAAGATGTGCAATATCCCAATGCCTCTACTGGCTATGTCGTAGAAAATAACACCATCAACAACAACCTGGTGGGGATGTTCATCTGGAATTGGGGGATGTGCCCCGCGGAAGAGAGCATCATCCGCCTGACGGATAATGACTTGGAGGGGAACGAGGAGGGGGAGATTTGGTGTACAGAATGGGAGTGCGGGGAGGGGGAGGCGTGTGAGTAGGGGGGGGGATATTGGATATTAGATATTGGAGGTTGGGACGAGACAAGGGGGCGAAGTGAATAGTTAAACTGTTTACTATTCACTGCTAACTGATTACTGGCAAATGACCAAATGAACCCGAAAAAATTATGTTATACTACTAATTACCGAACATAATTCAACACAAGGGAAATAATTACATGACTAACCGGATGCTTTTAGAGTCTGTTGTTGCAAATTTTAGCCCTCACAAGCTAACGAATTTTTTCCGTGCT
>DAOUWT010000278.1 GCA_030666985.1 Chloroflexota bacterium | reverse complement strand
TCCCGTCCCCCAGAACTAACCCATTCTTCCACGCTGGCCTGGGATTCTTCCTCCCCTGATGCAGCCATAATTTCTCTGAATATCCAATCTTCAAAACTAGGGGAAAAGAGGGTATAGGTGTCTTCTTTCCGATTTTCAACTAACATTCCCCGTTTGGTCAACTCTGGGACATCAAGGTGGGCGCGGGTATGAACTTTTGCTAAGTTCTCAACGGTTGGCAAAGTTTTCTTGGAGGGTTTTTTATGACTGAGGGCAATGATAGATAGGAGAGTGATTTTTTCACTTTCGGAGGAGTGCGACCAGAAATAATCCAGGTGAGGTTCAGCTTGTTCATTGAACTTGCGAACAACATCTTCTAAGATGGTATCACCCTCTAAGTTTTTCCATTTTGCTTCTAATAGGTAGTGCCCCCCCATTTGGACGAAAAACGGATATCCCCCGCCTAAATGAAGGACTAATTTCTGTTCGCGTTCAGAGACAGTCTCATCGGTTTTTGAAAAATATCCCCCAAGCAGCTCGTGTACTTCAGTGCGGTTAAAGGGACGGAGGACGAGGTTGGCGAAGATGTTGAAAAAGGGAGAGCCTTTGATCTCGTCTGAATGGCAAAGGTCAACCAACTCGCGTCTGGTTCCGGTAACTAAGGCCAGGTTTTGGTGAATGGCCAGGGCACGCAATCCCCCGAAAAAGTCGGAGCCAAAGTTGGGGTTGCGGGTGACATATTCGAACTCATCCATAAAGAGGATGGTGGTAAGTCCTTCCCAGGTAAGGTTCTCGAAGAGGTCTTCCAGGTCAAAGAGATCGAAAGCTTCCATTTTGCGTAAAGCCTGTATCTCAGGAACCAGGTCTGGTTTGCAAATTGAGCGTTCCATTTTTCGCAGTACACGCTGCCAGAATCGTTCCGGGGTAATATCAGTCAGTCCTTGGAAGTCAATATACACCAAGCAATATTTCTCAGAGGAAAGACCTAAGTTCTGGGCAACCTCTGGGGTGGCGAGATGTTTGAGGAGGGAGGTCTTGCCGATGCGACGCTCTCCCACAATGGAAGTGCTTTCCCCTGCGCTGAGAAGACGGCTGACGATTTGGCGGATGTCTCCCTCCCGGCCGTAAAACTTCCCCGGCTCGAAAACCGGATTCCCAAAAGTAAATGGGTTGATTTTCAGCATATAAGGCACATCTGCCTTTGCTTTTTCTTGCACTTTTGTTTTTTTATCCCCCGTTAATATTTCTTTTGCTGCCTCTATAGTTTCTTTGAAGCCGCCTTTGAATGAAGTTTCTTCTTGGAGTTCATTAGAAAGCATCTGCTTGAGTGTAGTACTTAATTTCAAGATGTGCTTTTCTAGTGGTGGAGTGATGGCATCTAGCCAATTTTCAGAACCTATATAATAAGCCAATGCCCCAGAGTGCTTGATGTTCTCGATACAGAAAGGGAGAATTTGAATATCATTCAGCACCGCTTGTTCCACGTCATGGAGGACTTGTTTTGATTGTTTCGAGTTTTCAGAGAGAACTACTACCACAACCTCGCTGGTCTCAATGGCTTTAGCGGCTGATTCTTCTAAAGAAGTCCCGACTACCATATTCCGAGGGGCAAACCAACAACTCATCCCCTGGTTTTCTAATTCTTCCAGAATGGTATCGGATATTTTCTTATCTTTTGGGGAGCTGCTCACAAACACATTATGGGACATTTTTTAATCCTTCTTTTTATTTATTGGCTCTTTGGGAATTCACGGGGTACTCAACATGCTCGAGCAGGATGGCCACATCCTGCGGGCGGGGTGCGGGGAAGTGCCCAGCTCAGAATGAGCCACCCTCCGAGCAGAAACTAATGCAGAACCCTGTGAATTCCTAGAGACCCTATTTTTTTAGTGGAGTTTCACCATGGTATAACCTGCCTGACCAAGTATCTGTGGTATCAATCGCATAAGGTCTCGGCTCTTTTCTTGCTGCTCATCAGATAGTTCATCCCAGAGAGGCAGGGCCTTAGATGTCTTTTTCTTGTCACCATTTGCATCGGGCAACCCGTCACTTTGTTTTATCCTTCTCTGGCGTTCATATTCCATTTGGGCTAATTTCTCTAACTCGTTGCTGTCTTGAGGGAAGTGAAAAGGTGGGGTATTGCTGCGGACTGGAATCATAATATAGCCAATGCTGGCTAGTTTTTGGGGGATGGTGCGAACCGCGTCACGATTTTGGTTTTTCTCATCTGCGTCCAACTCCAGATATGGTCGTGCCAAACTCGGTTTAGCTTCCTCTCTGTTTACGCTGGATATTCTGTGGTGCGCTTTAGCTAATTCTTCTAGGAGGTCTCCCGTTAGCTCTACTTCGTGAACTAAAGCCAGGAATTTCTGACCATCTACGTGCAAGTCTAGTTGTCCTTCCGGGGGGAGTGATGATCGCTGGTAGGAAGTTCTCCCCGCGAGTTGACTCATGGTAATGACAGACACTATAGAGCGAATACCATGCTTAAATTTTTTCACCAAGAGGAAAGCTCTAAGCACTCCATTATCAATTTGAAGTACTTTATGCCCATCTTTTTTCTGGAAAAGATGGGGGGCTTTTCTACCTAAGAGCGACCTCAATAAAATTGCGCGTCTGATGAGATGGAAAGAGTCACGTGTACCTTCAGTGCGCGAGGATTCGTCTTCGGGGGGATTTGGCCCCAAAACGTTGACGTATCCTTTTAGACGGCTAAGAAAATCTGGGACTTTCATGGCCCGCAAAGCATCTTCGCTGAGGCCTTTCCCAAAATCTTGCATGCGATGGCTGGTTCCCCCGATGAAAACAAAAATTGCTCGCCCAATGGGATGGGTGGCCTGTCCCTGCCTAAATTCACCGTCTTGCATGGGCGCCAAAAAATAACGCAGCCAACCCAGGGGATTCCCATCTAAAGCGCTGTCAAATTCATCCCAGAAAACAAGCGGGATCTTCCCGCTCAAATTAATGTCACGAATCAGGTGCATAGCATCCATTAGTTCTTGGGATGACTCAAATTGAGACAAGTTGAACTGGAGCACTTCAATCTGGCCGGGAGCCAACGACTTTGCGACTTGGGTAACGCCGAAAGACTTACCTGAGCCTGGAGCGCCAAACACGGCCAAGGAGAGGGGCTTGCTGGCTTGTTCCTCGTTTAAATCTTCTGCAAAAGCATAAATGCTCCTGTAGCTTTCAATCTCTTGGCGATCTACGGTGAGCATGTGACCGAACAGGCCTAAAGGCACATCGTCCAAGGCTGCTTCTGGCCCCTTGCGCACTATCTCTTCTGCCAGGAGATATAAATGGTCGCGATGCCGGTCGTTCAAGATCGTCCACCATTCTTTTTCGCTGCCTCCTACTTCACCGGCAGGCTTTACCAAATATTCGAAAGGACCTTGCACATTGACAACAGAGAATGAAGAATCCGCCTTCGCTAACTCTGCTATAATTTCTTCAACAGGGAAGGACAGTTGGGTATTTTCATTTATTTCTTCTAAGTGGTATCCTTTTAGGTGCAGCCTCCGCATGGCGGCTAGACCAGCCTGTATCCCTGACTGAATAGCTGGTTGGTCAAGTGTGCGTATCAATTGATGCACAATCCCAGCCGTTAGGCAAGCAGTATAGCCGGTCATGCCTCCTGGATGAGCTTCTTTCCACATGCCTTCAATCACCATGGGATCGAAGAATAAACGGTATTGAGAAGCGGCTTTTTCGCTAACTTCTTGACCCGTCCCTTTGCCTAAACGGGAGAGGAGGAAAGCCCCCGCCGTGTCAAATGAGACGACTACGGCAGCGCAGCGAGAAAAATCATTCACTTGGGGGTTGTATAC
>DAOUWT010000128.1 GCA_030666985.1 Chloroflexota bacterium | reverse complement strand
GTATCATCGCCACCCGCAAAATCCATCTGAAATATCCCCAAATCCATGTTCTGGTGCTGACCACATACAAGGATGATGAGTGGGTCTTTGACGCCATCCGAGGGGGGGCAGACGGCTACTTGCTCAAGGATACGCCGCCAGCCGATTTAATTGAAGCCATTTTGGGAACCATTGCCGGGAAATCGTATATCGATCCCGGTGTAGCGGGGAAAGTCTTATCGGGCTACTCTAACAATGCAGCCAAAAAACCGCTCCCCACGAAATTCAATCTCACTGAGCGCGAAAAAGATGTGCTAAACCTCCTGGCAAAGGGTTTATCCAACGCCGATATGGCCGAGCAGTTATACTTAACAGAAGGAACAGTCCGCAACTATACCAGTGATATTTTTCGTAAATTAGGAGTATCTGACCGCACCCAGGCAGCTGTTCTGGCCCTACGCTATGGGATGGTAGATATGGAGTGAAAGGACAAGACCACAATGCACATAAGCATCCACATAGAAAGAACCGGCGGGACATCTCTGCACTCAGAATACGAAAAGCTCTACGGCCCAGAGCATGTTTTGATCTATTCGGTACTTACAGGTAAACTCCTCAGGGCAAGTGATATGCCTGTCTCTCCCGCCAATGAATCGCTCAGCAAAGCGAAGGCTTTCGTAGAACGCACAGCTATCTTAAAGATATTCTACCGGCTATACTTATCCATTGTCGATAAATTCCAAAACGCTTTTCCTTGGCTCGAGCTTGATGAAATTCCAGAAGATATAGCCGTGATCCACGGTCACTTTTCACCTGACCTCTTCGCGGAACTTATCCCCACCTCGTTCACCAGCGTCGTGCTCAGAGAGCCTCTGGGACGGATGATCTCCCAATACCGGCATTGGCAAAGGGCCGGGGGAGATATGGGATTTCGGATAAAGGTTCCTGATGATCCCGACATGACTTTCGAAGAATACGCCTTTCGGGAGGCCTTCACTAACTTTCAAACCCGTGCTCTTGGATCAATGTCCCTGGACGAATTCGACCTGGTGGGTATCACGTCCCAGTTAGATAAATTTGTAGCACGCCTCAAGGGGGAACTTATCACGGAAGACTATGAGGCTGTCCATGTGAATTATATGGGAAATAAACTTGACTATGAAGAATTGGGCATTACGCCCGAAATGGTGGAAAGGTTCAAAGAAGTCAATGCTGAGGATTATGAGAATTACCGGCGGGCGGTGGAGTTGGGTGGTTAGTTGGGTAGTTGGTTAGTTAGGTAGTTTGGTAGTTTGGTAGCCGGCCAAACACAAGGGGAATTTTTTCTTTGGTGATGGCCATCGCGGCGGCTTATTTTCTATCTCTCCGCCCCCCGGCCCCCAATTCTGGGGGAGACTGCTCCCCTGCTTTCCTGTTTTCCTGCTCTCCGCCCCCCGGCCCCCAATTCTGGGGGAGACTGCTCCCCTGCTCCCCTACTCCCATTAAAAGCAAAAGACCGCTCTTCTGAGCGGCCTTTCTTTTTTAGGTCGGGGCGATTGGATTCGAACCAACGGCCTTTGCAACCCCATTGCAACGCGCTAACCGGACTGCGCCACGCCCCGAACGATGAGCATTATAGCCCCTTAGGGGAATTAAGGCAAGCCTTGTCAAGCCAAGACTCGAGGATCACCCCTCCAAAACAGGATAATAACACACCCCCACCGTTCCCGGCCCGGTATGCACCCCTAAAGCCGGGGAGAGTTCAGCGATAAAGGACTCCACACACGTGAGACGTTCCTCTACCATTTCTTTGAGTTTTTCCACTTCCTCGGCGGCGGCGGCATGGACATAGGCTATTTTGATCTTTCCCTTTGGGCCCACGTTCTCCTCGATGATCTCGATCATGCACTGGTAAACACGCTTGAAAGTGCGTGTTTGTCCCAGGGCTACAATGATCCCATCTTCCATGCCAATGATCGGTTTTATGTTTAGCATACCCGCCAGGAGATGTTTCGCCTTCCCGATCCTTCCTCCCATGTATAAATATTTGAGCGTCTCCGCCGTTTGCAGCATCTGAGCGCGGGGCATAATGGATTTCACACGCTCGACAACCGCTTCAAAAGAAGCCCCCTTCAAGGCCTCTCGGGCCGCTTCGATCGCCATCCACCCCTGGCAAAGGGAGACGTTCAAGGTGTCTATGACTTCTAGTCTCAGGTTCGGGAATTTCTCTAATATCATTTTGCTAGCAGCTATGGCAGCCTGGTAAGCGCCGCTTCCCTTCGAGGTCATGTGGATACTAACAATTTCATTCGCGCCCTCTTGGATCAATCGTTCGTAGGTCTTTACATAATCGCCGGGGCCGGGACTGGCCGTTTGGGGCAGGACTTGCAGCGTAGGAAGCCATTGATAGAACTCCTCGCGCTTGATGGTCGTCAAATCCCGTAAAACCTTCCCCCCTTGGTGAATATAATATGGAACCCAGTGAATGTTAAGTTTTTTAAGCAAATTCTCTGGGATGCTGGCGCAGCTATCAGTGACGATTGAGACATTAGGCATAGTTTTTTCCTCAATGATGGTAAAAGGTGTTTGTGTTCAAACTTATTTTATCCCTCTTCGGATGCTATTGCAAGATGAGGGGCTGGGTGATTAGGGATTGGGTGATTAGGGACTAGGTGATTAGGGCTTCGGGATATGTGAGGTTTCTTATATTTTTCTCCTCTTGTCCCTCACTCCCCCTCTCCGCGTCTCTCCCATCTCCTCTCCCCGCTCCACGCGTCTCCCCAATCCCCAGTTTCCCAATATATCAATATACCAACCCCCAATTTACCAAATTTTCCCTAAATTTTTAAGCTTCCCACACTCATTCGCACTTGACATTTTCAGCAAATCTTGCTACTCTTAACCTACCAAACGGTCGGTAGGGAGAAGTCATACTATGAGCCGAGAAAAAATCCTGGATGCAGCCGCAAAAATCTTTGGGGAAAACGGGTATCACGCCACATCTATGCAAGATATTGCCGAAGCGGTGCAGCTCAAAAAAGGCAGTTTGTATCACCATGTTTCTAGCAAGCAAGAGATCCTCTTCACTCTTCTTGAACAAGCCCTTGACCTCCTAATTGAGCGCATCGAAGAAGTTTCCCTCCAAGACCTCTCCCCTGAGATAAAACTCAAGCAAGCTATGAAGGTCTATCTCAATATTTTGACCGAAAACAAAGAACTTTCCTCTGTACTGTTACTAGAACAACGCTCACTCAACTCCCAATATCAGATTGCCCACATCCCTCACCGGGATCAATTTGAAAAAATCTGGCGCGGAATCATCTCCGAAGGATTGACAGCCGGCCAATTCAACTCTACCGACCCCGCCCAAGCGACCCGCTATTTGCTGGGCACGCTAAACTGGACGATCACTTGGTATAACCCAGATGGCCCCCTAACCTCGGCAGAAATTGCCGGGCAATATGCAAATCTTTTTCTGCATGGCCTGCTGAAACGTAAAGAGTAAAACGTGATGAGTAAAGCGTGATCCCACTACTCACCCATTACTCATTACTCGTTACTCATCACGCAACACAGGTTTAAATTTTGGAACTACAACATGGCGCAAATCAGCCCTGCCCTAAAAGCATTCACCACCTCTTCGGGGCATCCCATTTACCGGTTGACCCTGAAGGCTTTCAAGAACTTTTGGACTTATGCTTACTTGGTTCTCGTTGATGACATGCAAGTGCTGATTGATACCGGCTCCGGCTTTGGAGTTTGCAACCAAGACCTTGAGGACGGCCTAGCCTTGGCCGGGGACGAGGCCAAACGCTCCATCGGCCTATCCACGCTGACGCATGTCCTGATCACGCACGGGCACATCGATCACTTTGGGGGATTGCCTCACATCCACGAGCACAGCTCCGCGAAAATCGGCATCCACGAGCTTGACATGCGCATCATTGCAAATTACGAGGAACGCCTGATCCTTGTCTCCCAACGACTGAACGACTTCATGAAAAACGCTGGCGTCACGGATGCCCAACGGGAAACTCTGCTCAAGGTTTACCGAATGGCGAAACTCACCTACCACTCTGTGCCGGTGGATTTCACTTATGAGGCCCAGGGCATGCGCCTCGCCCCCTTCGAGATGCTCCATACCCCAGGGCATTGCTCCGGCCACGTCGTCATCCGCCTGGAGGATGTGCTTTTTACCGGCGATCATGTCCTGGGGGATATCAGTCCCCACCAGTCCCCGGAATCCCTGACGGCCTTCACCGGATTGGGGCATTACCTGAAATCACTGGAGGATCTCCGGGCCTGGGCGGGGGATGTGCGCCTCACCCTGGCCGGGCACGCCGGGCCCATCCCCCACCTGCACGCCCGCCTGGACGAAATCCGCGAAGTCCACACCAAACGCCTGGCAGAGATACAAACCATCCTCGAAATCCCTCACACTATCGCCGAGGTTGCCCACGAATTATTTGGCGATGTTGAGGGATATTACGGCTATAACCAACTTCTCGCTCTGGAAGAAGCCGGCGCTCACGTGGAATATTTATACCAACGTGGATTGCTCCACATCCACAACTTAGATGAGATCAAGAAGAATTCGACTCCCCGTCCCATTTTTTATTCACGTTTGACATAGGAGGAAACTATGTACGCATTTAGTCCCACAGAAGAACAGCAAATGCTCCTTGACGCTATCGGGCGGTATACCGAGAATGACCTCCGCCCGGCTGCTAGAGAGGCCGACGAGGAAACCCAATTCCCGTCCGGGTTGATAGAAAAGGGCTGGGAAATGGGCGTCCTCCAAGCCTCTATCCCCGACGAATATTTTGGCTTTGGAGAACATTCGGCAGTGACTGGCGTGTTAGCAGCCGAAGCCATGGCCTACGGAGACCTCTCTTCCACTATGGCGGTGATGGCCCCCAATCTCTTCGTCCTGCCCCTTTTGTTCTGCGGTACCGAAGAGCAGAAACAAGAATTCATTCCCCCGGTGATCGAGGCGGAATGGAAAGCCTACACGGCTGCCCTCATGGAGCCAAAGTTCGATTTCGATCCCAATGACCTTGCCACAGTTGCCGAAGCCGATGGTGATGACTACGTTTTGACAGGCGAGAAGGCTTACGTACCTTTTGCTAATGAGGCAGAGATGATGATCGTTTACGCCAAATTGGATGGGGAAACACAGGGATTTATCGTCCCGGCCGACGCAGAGGGCTTGGTGATTGGAGAGCGCAACAAATTGCTAGGCCTCAACGCCCTGCCTCTCTTCGACCTCGAACTCAAGGGGGTGCGTGTGCCAAAAAGGAAACGCTTGGGCGGCCTGGAGGGGCACGACTTCGCCCCCATCATCGATTCCTCGCGTGCGGCTTTAGCCGCTATGGCCGTAGGTATGTCCAACGCCGCCTTCGATTACGCTGTAGAATACGCCAAAGACCGAGAGGTTTTCGGCGTCAAAGTCGCTCAAAAGCAAGCCATAGCCTTTATGCTAGCCGAAATGGGCACCGAAATAGAGGCCATTCGCATGTTGGTCTGGGAAGCAGCCTGGATGCTGGACGAAGGCATGGAAGAAGCCAGTAAAGAAGCCTATTTAGCCCTTGCCGGCGCGGCAGATATGGCCATGATGGTCACCGACCGGGCTGTGCAAATTCTTGGCGGGCATGGCTACATTCGCGAGCATCCCGTAGAAATGTGGATGCGCAACGGACGTGGATTCGCGACTTTTTCAGGATTAGCGATGGTTTAGGTAGTTGGATAGTTGGGTAGCTGCTAGTTGAACTGCCCAGCTAATGAACTACAAAACTACAAAACTAACAAACCACCAAACTAACCACAGGAGACTAATATGATTGATTTCAGCCCCCCAAAACCAATTGTACAAATGAACACTGTTGTGGAAACTGTGGCCGTGAATATGATGCGGCCTGTTTCCCGATATTTCGACGAGAATGAGCACGAGATTCCCTGGGACTTCATCAAATTCATGCACACTGCTGTCAAGGCCATGGGCGGAACGTCTATGGCGCCCAAGGAGAAGAAAGAAGAGAAAAAGGACGACGAAAAGAAGAAAAAATTCCCCCCCATTGGCTACCAACGCTTGGCCCACATGGTGGAGATGCTCTCTTGGGGCGACGCGGGCATATATCTGTGTACCCCAGGCGGGATGCTGGGTTCCGCCGCGGTGGCCGCCGCCGGTACGCTCGAACAGAAAAAACGCTTCCTGACCCGCTTCATGGGAAAAGAGCCAGTCTTTGACGCCATGGCCATGACCGAGCCGCAAGCCGGCTCCGACACCTCCGCCATCAGCGCTACGGCGGTATTGGACGAAGAAACCAACGAGTGGATACTGAACGGCGAGAAGATATTCGTCACCGCCGGAGATAAGGCCCTGAATGAATCGAATGGCTTCATAGTAGTTTGGGCCACCATTGACCCCGAAGCGGGCCGGGCCGGGATGCGCTCCTTTGTGGTTGAGGCTGGCACGCCGGGCTGCAAAGTTACCAAAATGGAGGAAAAGCTTGGTATCCGCGCCAGCGACACGGTTTCCATCTTCCTCCAAGATTGCCGCATCCCTTACGAAAACGTCCTCGGCAGCCCCACGGTGAAGAAGAGCACCAAAGGCTTCAAGGGCGCCATGCAAACCTTCGATGCCACCCGTCCCATCATTGCCGCACAGGCCGTAGGAATTGCCCGTGCTACGCTAGAGCTGCTCAAAGAGGAATTGGAGAAAAACGGTGTAACTGTCCGGTACGGTGTTCCATTCCAAAAGCTGACCAATATTGAGCGCGAAGTCATTGACATGGAAGTGATGCTCCGCTCAGCGTGGCTGCTAACCCTCAAAGCGTTGTGGATGGCCGATAACAAAATCCACAACCCCAAAGAGGCCTCCATGTCTAAGGTTAAAGGCGGAGACGTTGTCGTCAAGATCACCCAAAGAGCAGTCGCCCTGCTAGGCCCCATGGGCTACACACGAGATATGCTGCTCGAAAAGTGGTTCCGGGACGCCAAGATCACTGACCTTTATGAGGGCACCGGGCAAATCAACCGCCTGGTGGTGGCGCGTCACATACTTGGTTATCGAGGTAGTCAATTACGATAAACGAGTAATGAGTGATGAGTAACGAGTGACGAGTAATGAGTAACAAGTAATGAGTAAGATAGCTCTTATGGTTTACTCTTTACGTTTTACTCCTCACGTTTCACTCCTCACGTTTCACTCCTCACGTTTCACT
>DAOUWT010000284.1 GCA_030666985.1 Chloroflexota bacterium | reverse complement strand
TTGCTCTCACGCCCCCCCCCCCCGTCCCCCCAAAAAATCCACAGGAGTTGAACGCTTACTTTTTCACTTGCATACTTGTCTCTTGCTCTATTGCTTTTCAGGCTGGCGGACAGGAATCCTGAAATAGAATGTACTCCCTGCCCCAAGCTCGCTTTCCACCCATGTCTCTCCCCTGTGTTGTTCCGCAATAGATTTTACGATTGCTAACCCCAAACCAGTCCCACTTTGCATATTAACATCTCGCCTCTCGACTCGATAGAATTTTTCATAGAGGCGTTGTTGATCTACGGGTGAGATGCCTACTCCTGTATCTTGCACTTCGAAAGTCATTTGGGATTCATCTACACGATACCGGACGCTCACGCGTCCTCCTTCAGGCGTGTATTTAATGGCATTCTCAACCAAGTTGTGAAGTGCTTGCTGCAACAAGGCTTGATCAGCTTTAATTAGGGGAGTGGCTTGCCCGACATCGGACACCAGCAATTCAATATCCTTCTGTTGAGCGTGCAACTCGAGAGCTTCTGTCACTTGAGAGACGATATCATGAACCGAGAGCATTTCCAGTTTTAACCCTACCTCTGCCTCAATCCGTCCCAGATCTAGCAGGTTCTTGACCAGCCGCGACATGCTTTCTACGCCAGAAACGATTTTACGAACATATCCCATTTGCTTTTCATTCAGGTTGCCGACCATTTCAAGCATTGTGGCGTATCCCCGCATCAACGTCAGAGGAGAACGTAAATCGTGGCTTACGGTGGAGACAAAGTTGGACTTCAATTCGTCCATTTCCTTCAGGTGAGTGATATCGCGCAGGACGCAGACGCGGCCCAATTGCCTCCCCTCGCCCACAACCGGAGATGCAATCGCCAAGAATATTCGCCCATCGTCCAAAGGGATTTCTACCGAATGCTGATTTTCCTCTGGGGCAGATAATAAACTTACTAAAGTTGAGTAGGTAGTAAGCTCTTCTATCGGATTCCCGAGCTTAGAAGAGTCTCTGTTCACATCTAATACATCCCATGCAGCAGGATTAGCCAAGAGGAGGCGGTTCAAGTGGTCAGTGACCAAGACCGGGTCAGGTGTAGAAGCCAAAATAGCTGCCAAACGTTGGCGTCCAATTTCTGCTCTCTTGAATAGTTGAGCGTTGGTAGCCGCCAAGGCAGCTTGTCCCGCCAAGGTAACGACAAAGCGCATTTCTTCATCTGCAATGGAATGAGAGCCTTCATAAGCTAGCCAAAGAGCGCCATAATATTGATTTTCATCTCGGAGCGCTACCGCCAAGATTGCTCCTGGAGGTTGAGCGTATTGGTCAAGTTTTAGGTGAGACACGCGAGAAGGATTCTGCAAGCGCACGTGAGGATGTTCCTTCACAAAATCGAGAATTTGGTGATCTAAAGCGCTGTATTTTTTTGATGCAGGCCCCACTCCAAAACTAGTTATCCCGGAAAGTTCATGTAATTCCCCAGGGATAGCTTCGGGCGCTAAGACTATCCGCACGGAATGGGCGCCTGTATCCAAAGCTGACTCTAAAATTGGTTGCACGGCTTCTTCGATTTCCAAAGAAGAAGCAACTCCTCGGCTAATTCTCAACAGGTGATTCAGCTCTTGCATGCGTGCTTTTAGGGCCTGACGCATCTTCTCGAAAGAACGCCGTAATTGTCCAACTTCATCGACTTGTTTTCCGATTTCTAGCGAATGATCAAGATGCCCTTTGGTAATGAGTTTTGCCTCTTCCATCAAGGAATGCAAGGCACCAGCAACCGAATTCAAGCCCATATACAATCCCCCCATAGCTATAAACCCTAAAATCAAAATCACTCCCGACATGGGCGCTGCAAGGTCTAAAGCCAGTTCTTGAGCCTGGCTAGCTGGAACGGTCAACATGACTAGCCAGGGACGGCCAAGAGCTGTTTTGGTGTACACAAGTTGCCGGGTGCCATCAGCCATGGCACTTTCGTAAAAAGCTTCTTGAGTACCAATTTCATAATTTGGAAGTCCTCCCAATGTGTTATCGACATCAGAAGCATATAGAGATTGTCCCTCTTCATCCAGCAAAAAACCTCTCCCCCTTAGATTTTTCATTCTTTGTAAAGCGTTGACAATAGTCTGAGTAAAAGGGTTTGCGGTAAGCTCTACACGCCCCACCAGGATTCCCTGGGGTGTCCCCTCTTCATCAGAAATAGTTCCTAGGAAGGAGATCTCGGCCGGCGTTTTTTCATCTAAAGAGGGAACAGCATAAACCTGAACCGGAATACCCGCTAAGGCATAATTCAGTCCAGATCGTTCTTCCTGTGAGGTCATCTCCTCTGAATATTCAGCTTGAGGATAAGCAAGAAGCTGATTTTTATCAGTATCTAATACAAATAATTGTGAGAAAAAGGGGACAGAGCGAAAATCCTGTTCTAGGACACTTTCTATATCTTCAACGGAATGCAAGGTGACGGATAAATTATCTGCATATTGCTTGATCAGACTCTGACCAGTATTCAAGAAGTGCGGAATCTGATCTGTGGTGGTTTGCGCAAGGCTGGCCATTTGGTCCTGAAGGATTCCCCTAGCCGCTCTCCCGGCTACAAACCAGTTGACTGCTATCAAGAGCACAGTCACGCTTAAAGCCCACCAAATCACATAGCTCAGAAAACGAGCTTTCAGACTGGTTTCGGCAGGAGAGGGCTGCAATTTATGGGCCATTCCTTTCAGTTTGGGAAAGGAAATAGCTATAAGTTCGATTATAAATCCCGCCACGAGGAAGCTTCCACCAATAGCTACCGCGGCTGTGCGGGAATTGGAGATTGCAAAATCCAGGCTTTCTGCCATTGATCCTGAAACCCAAAAAACAGATCCTACTACAAAGAGCAAAGGATAGACAATACTCAATAAAAGGGCCGCTAAAAACGGTCGTCGTAAGGCGCGAAACAGCCACGTGCGGTAGTGCTGGCGAGTCGCTGCCGAGAACAACATGGCTAAACTTGATATCTCAAGGATAGTGAAAGGCGAATGAGTATCGAAATATGCCAAGGAGACACCTGCCAGAGCGCCCAAAATGGAAGCACTCTGAGGGCCTAAGAGCCATCCCCCTAGTAGCACCGGCAGGACAGCGAAAATCATCAGCGCTTTTCCAGAAGCCTCAATAGCAACATCAGGCAAAGGCAGCCCACCCCAAAGGGGTAGTCGAACGCCAAATATCAAAGCGGACAAAGGCGCCAACACAAACAATCCCCCAAACACAAATCCCCAGTTACCACTAAGCTTACGTTGATAACCTCGCCAATACCAATTAGCCCAGAGGATACCCCCTATGCCTGCCACAAAAGCAACTATACCCAACCAATCAGTGGGCCAGATTAAAAAGGCTTGTCCTTTAAAAAGGGAAAATATTAGCGACATAATTTTTTACTGGAGGGTAAAAAGAGGGTGCAGAGGGAACAGAGGTGACAAAGGAGACAGAGGTGACAAAGGAGACAGAGGATGCAAAGGATGCAAAGGATGCAGAGGAGTTCAGGTAAACTCTAAACCCCAAAAAACCTTGCTCAAGTATTTACTCTCGATTATAGCACGTACTTTCAAATTGCTGACAATGGCAACTACATCAAATGAAGAAAAAAACGAAAACGTAAAACGTGAAGCGTGAAAACGTAAAACGTGAAACGTGAACTTATATTTCAGT
>DAOUWT010000101.1 GCA_030666985.1 Chloroflexota bacterium | reverse complement strand
GGTGGGGCGGATTGCGGATTGCGGGTGGCGAATTGCGAGTGGCAGGGGTGGACTACTGTGGGTGAGGCAGCAGACAGCAAGGGGTGTGGGATTGCAGGGGCGGGAGCGAATTACTTGACCTCACGTTTCACGCAACACGTTTCACTCCTCACGCACCACGCCTCACGCTAACACCTGCCGCGCCCTGTGTATATCACGCTCAATTTGGGCTTGCAGAGCAGCAATGTTTTCGAATTTCCGTTCTTCGCGCAGGTAGGATATGAATTCCACGCCCAGCGTCTCCCCGTAGAGGGAACCGGAGAAACCTAGAATATGAGTTTCAAAACGTGGGGGGGCCAGTTTATCCTCGAAGGTGGGACGAAGGCCCAGGTTGGCGACAGCCTTCCACCGCTCCCCCTCCACCCAAACGTAACAAGCGTACACCCCGGAACGAAGCCGCGCCATGGTAGGGGGGATGTTCAGGTTCGAAGTGGGGAAGCCTATTTTGCCGCCGCGTTTGTCTCCCTCTACAACTTTCCCCTCCACGCGGTGAGGGTGTCCCAACAGAGCCGCGGCGCGTGCCACATCCCCCTTTGCTAATAGGTCGCGAATCCAACTAGAGGAGACTATTTTGCCGTCCATATAAAAAGGGGAAATTTGCATCACCTTGTAGTCATATTTTTCCCCCAGGCGGCTCAATTCGAGCGCGGTGGCTTCTCTGCCCTTCCCCATGGCAAAATCGTATCCCACCCAAAGCTGCCGGATGTTCAGGTGTTCGTGCAGGCGAAGGATGAATTCTTCGGCGGTCAGATTTGCAATTTGAACGCTAAAAGGATGGGTGATAATAATGTCTACCCCAAATTGACCCAATAGCTCCGCTCTTTGGGCTGGAGTAGTGAGGGCAAATGGGCAAGTTTCACCGGAGAGCACCAAGGCCGGGTGGGGGTGGAAGGTGACAACTACGGCGGGATGTTCTGCCTGGTGTGCTTGAGAAACCAATTGGCGGATGATATGCTGGTGCCCAAGGTGGACACCATCGAAGGTCCCGAGTGTTACCCAAGAGCGGGATAATTTGACGTTTTCTAGATTTTTATAGTGTTGCATGGCCTCAACGCAAGCTCCCCACTTCTGAAGAAATAGCTCCCTTGTTCTCTGAGGGAGTTGCAAAAAATAGCTATCCCAAAATCTGAGTGAAGCGTAAAATCACGTTTTCACGTTTCACGTCTTCACGAAGCCTGGATATATTAAAACTTGCAACTCCCTTAGGTGGTGATGAAGACTTTACGAGGCTGCCATTCTCGCGTATCTTCTAGGACTTCGAGCAGGGCGATCAGATCCCCTTGTTGGCTGAGGGCGCGGGCCCAACCGGATTCGTCAGGCTGGGCGGGGATGCGATGTCCGTATTTGATTTTTTCGGCCAGCTCTGGGTTGAGTTCAATGGTATACCAATCGTCAAGGGTTTCGGCTGCGGGGATAAGGTGTTTGTACCAGTCTCCGGCTGCAAAGGCATCATGTAATTCCCTCATGCGAACAGCGTCGCGCAGAGTAAATTGACCGTTTTTGGTACGGCGCAGCCCCACCAGGTGAGCTCCAACTCCTAGATCGCTCCCCATGTCGTTGGCCAAGGAGCGAACATAAGTGCCAGAGGAGGCGTAGACATCGATTGTAGCTTCAGGGGAAAGCCATTCCAGGAGTTCGAGGTTGTAGACATCTATTTCGCGCGGTTCTATCTCCACTTCCTCACCTCGTCTGGCTTTCTTGTATGCTCTCTCGCCATCTATCTTGACAGCGGAATAGGCCGGCGGCACCTGCTGGACTTTTCCTTCATAACTTTGAAGCAGGTTTTGGATGTCTTTCTCTGTGATATGGTGGACAGATTTTGTTTCGCCAACCTGGCTTCCTTCTGTATCATAGGTGCTCGTAGCAACGCCAAACTTGATGATGGCTTGGTAGCGTTTGTCAGAGGCAGACAGGTATTCGCTAAGGCGCACGGCAGGCCCAATGAGAACTACCAACACACCCGAAGCTCGAGGGTCGAGTGTGCCGGTGTGCCCGGCCCGGCGTATGCCTGTTCCACGACGGACAAAGGCAACAACGTCGTGAGAGGTCATGCCCACAGGCTTGTCGATTACTAAGGCTCCAGATATGAAATCTTTTAAATCTTGTGATTGTGACATAATTTTTCATCTCCCCGGTAAAGGTAAAAGGTTATAAATTGGTGGTACGTGGTGCGGTATCTCTTCAACACGGAACTCGAAACTCGAAACACGCTCCACGGAACACGAAACACGCACCATGAATGATTTTAGAGCAATTTGCGAGTTGCTTCGAGGACATCACGTGTAACATGGTCAAGGTGGCCGGGAATTGTTGCCCCTGCAGCAGGTTTATGCCCGCCTCCATCGAATTGCATGGCGACTCCGGATACATCGAAACCAGGTTGAGCACGCCAACTGACCTTCACGGTTCCATCGCTTTGCTCAACGAGGATAACGCAGATATCTATATCTTCTACCGACGAAAGCACGTTAACTAAGTCGGCATCATCGCGACCGGGATATCCAATCTCGCGTCGATCTTCTAGGGAGAGGGTTGTCCAGATTAAACGTCCTTCGCGCTCAATATTCGACAGTCCTTTTCCCCAATAGCGGATGGCTTCATAAGAATGCTGTAAAAGAACTTTATGATATAGGCCCGGCAGGTCTACACCTGTTTCGTGAAGAGTGGCTGCAGTGCGAAGAGCCTTCGGGGTCATGTTGGAGGTCCTAAACCCTAGACTATCCATAATAATCCCTGTGAGCAAAGAGGCCGCGATATTCTTTGTTAATGGGATATCGAAGGCAGACATCAAATCAACGATTATTTCTGCCGTGGCTACGGCTTTTGTATCTACAAAATTCAGGCGTCCAAAGTAGGTGTTGGTGGGATGATGGTCTATGTTTATATCTGCTTGTCCGTGCTCATCCAAGACATTCCCCACGCGGCTGATATCCGAACAATCTAGGGCAATGGTCAAATCGTAAACGCCGATAGGTTTTTTGTAGATTTCTTCGCTGCCTGGCAAATGACGAAATATCACAGGAACACCGTCTTCCAAAACCAGGTTGACCTCTTTGCCTATGTCTTGCAAGGCGAGGCCCAAACCTAGAAGGGAGCCTACTGCATCACCATCTGGGCGGATGTGAGAAGTAAGCAGTATACGATGAGCAGCATCAATTTGCGCTTTCAGAGCAGATACGGGGGAATTATCCATCATCTTCGTTGGTCTCTTTGGAAATTTCCCCGGCTTCTATTTCGGCAATTAATTGATCAATGCGGGATGATTTTTCAAACGTATCATCCCATTGAAAACGCAATTCTGGGAAATGGGGTAAGTGGGAAAGGCGACGGGCTAGTTCAGAACGCAGGTATCCCCGGGCGTGTTTTAAACCAGCTACAATCTCTGCCGAACGTTCTGGCCCTTCGAGGGCTGAGACATACACATCGGCAAAAGCGATTTCAGGATCAACTCGAACATGAGTTATAGATGCCCCTTCCAAGCGCGGGTCAGAAGCCTCCCACAAAATAATGATAGTGAGTTCCTCTTTTATACGGTCAGATATTTGTTTTAGACGTGTTTTAGAAACCATTTTTTGTATGTTCTAGAATTCTGTAACTTCTTCTATCACAAAACTCTCTAAATTGTCGCCCACCTCGAAATCAGAAAAGTCTCTCAGGCCGATGCCACATTCAAAGCCTGTTCTAACTTCAGTGACATCCTCTTTATGGTGTTTTAGAGAAGAAATATCGCCTTCGTAGACCATTGTTTCGTCCCGCATGACACGGATTTGAGCATTCCGCCTGACCTCCCCCTTCTGGATGCGACATCCCGCTACTTGATCGTATTTTCCAGATGGGAAAACAGCTAAGACTTCCGCCCGGCCAATCAAGATTTTCTTTTTGACGGGTTCTAACATACCCCGCAAAGCTTTTTGGATATCCTCGATCAGATGGTAAATGATCTTATATTTGCGAATGGAAATACCTTCTGTTTCGGCCATTCGTTTGGCAATGTTGTCTGGGCCGATATTGAAGCCAATCACAATGGCACCAGAGGTCAAGGCTAACATAATGTCGTTCTCAGTAACTCGCCCTATTCCAGTGTGGATGATCTTCACCCCAATTTCTTGTTCACCATCACTTTTCAGATTCTCGAGAGAAGCCACTATCGGTTCGAGGGAGCCTTGTACATCAGCCTTGATCACCAAGCGCAGTTCCTGGACTTCGCCAGTCTGAACGCGAGCGAAGAGTTGTTCCAAGGTAAGTGTTCCTTTCTCTTCTGCAACTTTCCTTTCAGCGGCCAACTCCCGCTCTTCGACGATTCTACGTGCTTCCTTGTCGTTTTCTACAACTTCGAAAGCGTCTCCCGCTTTGGGAACTTCATTCAAACCCATCACAGAAACCGGTACCGACGGCCCAGCTTCCTCAATGCTCTGCCCACGGAAGTCAAACATGGCTTTGATGCGGCCATAAGATAAGTTTGCCAAGACCGTGTCGCCTTTTTTCAAAGTTCCATTCTGAACCAGGAGTGTTGCCATAACACCCTGTCTTTTGCTAACCTTAGCTTCGATCACTGTGCCAAAAACCTCACCCTGGGGGTTGGCTAAGATATCCATATCATCGGCAACCAAGAGAATGGCTTCCAATATATCTTCTATACCCTCTTTCTCTGTAGCAGAAAGGGGAACAACTATGGTGTCCCCATCCCAATCGTCAGGAACAAGACCTTCTTCGGCCAACTGTTGCTTGACTTGTTCGGGAACAGCATTGTCTTTGTCTATCTTATTGAGGGCTACGATCATCGGAACCTGAGCTGCGCGGGCATGAGAAATGGCTTCTTTCGTTTGTGGCATCACACCAGCATCGGCAGCAACAACCAAAATAACAATATCGGCTCCTTGAGCGCCGCGAGCACGCATGGCAGTGAAAGCAGCGTGACCGGGAGTATCCAGGAAGGTTATTGCGCGGCCATCGTGAACGGTTTGGTAAGCACCAATATGTTGGGTGATCCCGCCAGCTTCTCCTGAGGCAACTGACGTATGGCGAATGACATCCAAAAGGGATGTTTTCCCATGGTCAACATGCCCTAACATGGTAATAACGGGCGCTCGCTGTGCTAATTCTTCCAGGTCTTCTTCAGCTAGTTTCTGCCGCCAAAGAGGGATTTCTCCTATTTCTTCCGGTTTCTCTTCCTCCACTTGCTCAGGAATTGGCTCGAAACCCATTTCTGCTGAAACAATTGCAGCTGTATCGTAATCAATTTCCTGGTTGATGTTTGCCATCACGCCATTGGCCATCAAGTTCTTAATGACATCAATGGGACTAGCTTCTAATACCACCGCCAATTCCCTAACAGTAATACTGATTGGTAGTTCAATTATTTTTGAATCCTGCCCGTTTTCACTCATCTAATACCTCTTCGTGTAATTATTCATCCCCCTAGCTAAGACCTCCGAGGGTATCGTAATGCGACTTTCAAGTCGCCCGCTCTACTAAACGATTTGAAAATCGTTCTACAAACCCCTAGCTAAGACCTCCGAGGGTATCGTAATGCGACTTTCAAGTCGCCCGCCCTACTAAACGATTTGAAAATCGTTCTACAAACTCCCGAAAAACTTCCGCCGACGACCACAATGAAGTTGCTCAAAAGGATAAAGCAAATCAATAATTTCTTACTCTGGCAAAGTTGACATGAAAACTTCTAAACGCTCGCCATCATCAGGGGTCAAGCTTGTTCGCAAGGCCCGGCTCAACGCTTTAGAAAGTCCCTTTTCCCAACAAGTACGCCGGGGATGGAGGTAAGCACCCCGCCCAGGCAATTTCCCTGTCTGATCGATTCGAATACCCTCCGGGGTGCGTACAACTCGGATCAGGGATACTTTGGATTGTACCTCGCCGCAACCTATGCAAGTGCGCTGGGGCTGGTGTTTCCGTTTTTGGCTCATAAGTACAAAATTACCCAAGAAGTCTACTACTTCTTTTCTGGCGTATCAACTTCGCTTTCGACCTCACTCTCTTCCTCGTCCGATACATCAGTTTCGTCTTCGGACTCGCTCTTTTCCTCAATCGATACATCAGCTTCGTCTTCGGCCTCATTCTCTTCCTCGCCCAAGGCATCAGTTTCGTCTTCAACCGCGCTCTCTTCTTCATCTGATGCATCAGCTTCATTTTCGTTCTGGCTCTCTTCCTCACCAGAAGCTTCTTCCTCATCCGCTGCTACTTCGTCTTCTTCAGGTTCTGCTTTCTCTCTTTTCCATAACGCCTCATCAACATCCGCCTTGGTCAAAGTATCTTCTATCTCAAGGTCAAGAGGGAGAGGTTGGTACCCTATCATTATCTCTAGGGCTTCCTCAATAGCCTTCATATACGAGGAGCCAATCCCCCCAATCTCTTCGATAACATCCATATCCAGCAAAATTTGGAGAGCAAGATCGCCAACATTTTCGTACCCCTCTTCCTCTAACACATTTTGAGCTCTGGAAGGGAGTCCCAAGGTCATCATAGGGAGATCGTAAGCATCTGCGGGGACAGCTTCCAAAGCGGCTTTGATGCGTGCTCCGCGCTTTTCATGCAATGATTCTCGACGTTCCAAGAAACCTTTTTCAACCCGTTCAGTGAAACGCTGCAACTCGCGATATTCTTCCGGTTGAATTGGTCTTCCTTCCGCTTTTTTCGCTATTACGGCTTCAATGGTAGAAATACTCTCAGCTTCTTTATCAGCGAAATAAGCATATCTCGGATTATTCTGGAGATTATAAAGAGCATCCGAAACAGCTTCGACAAGGCTCTTGATATCTATCCGCCAACCCGTTAGCTTTGCAGCCAGACGAGCATTTTGTCCCCTTCGCCCAATAGCCAAACTTAACTGGTCTTCGGGAACTACAACTGTAGCAGTAGGCATGCCTTGTGCTTCTTGGTCGAGAAAGACATTCAACACGCGAGCAGGGCTGAGTGCTTTAGCAACATATTCCTCGGCATTAGCGTTCCATTCAATGACATCAATCTTCTCGTCATGTAACTCACGGACAATGGCCTGAATGCGTACACCGCGGATACCAACACAGGCCCCAACTGGATCCACCCCGGGCTTGAGGGCGGCCACCGCAACTTTAGAGCGATGACCTGCTTCCCGCGCGATAGACCGAATTTCGATAAAGCCTTGATAGATTTCAGGGACTTCGTTTTCCAACAATCGCCGCAAAAAATCTCGATGAGCGCGAGACAGGATGATTTTCGGGTCTCCATTGGTCTCTTTCACATCCAGCAGCAAAACCCGAATTCGATCATGAACCCGGTAATACTCTTTGTCTATTTGATGGCTGCGCGGCATCTTTCCTTCGGCATTGATGCTCAAGCCAATGGTAACCTCATGGTGCTGAACAGATTGAATAACACCAGTAACAATTTCGCCTATTTTTTGGCTATAATAATCGTATTGGACTGCTCGCTCTGCTTCTCGGATGCGTTGTTGGATCACCTGCCGGGCAGTCTGAGCAGCCACACGCCCGAAGCCGTCTGGAGTGCTTACTACCATTTCCAGTGCCCCAATCTCTGTGTCTTCATTCACCTTCTTGGCTTCTTCCAGCGTGACCTCGGTGCGCTCGTCCTGAACTTCTTCGACGACTTCTTTCTCTACATAAATGACGACTTCACCAGTCTCTGTGTCTACTTCCGCCGTCACACGCTGCGCATTCGACGCCCCAACCGACCGTCGATAAGAAGAAGCCATGGCCTCTTCCAAGGCATCTAGGATAATTTCCTCTGGTAAGCCTCTATCACTAATTACTTGTTTAAAGGCTAATGCAAATTCGCTTTTCATTACTTTATCTCCAAATTGTTCCCGTGGTTGGCATTAGCACTAGACATGAAAAAAAGTGGGCGTCACCCACTTTTCACCGCCGCCATATTGCCACCGCCCTCTACCCGCCCATTCTAGCATGGAATTAGGTCAGTGGCAAGGCTCTCTCCAGAAGAATTATGAATCCATATATTCCAACTTCCTTACGAGTGCCCTCGCAGTGCTTTGGTGCTGCTCAAGGGAGAAGAAACTTAGTGGATTTTTGGGGGAGGGGGACAGGGGGAGAGGTGGCACGCACGCCCAAACGGGGACAAACCTTGGGGACTGGCACCACGCCGGGGCGAGGCTTTACCACCCCCCAGCCGCTGCACTCCCACCAATCTCCAACGAGGAGTGAATGATTACAAACCTTCACCATACATTTGGTGTCAAATGCG
>DAOUWT010000274.1 GCA_030666985.1 Chloroflexota bacterium | reverse complement strand
CGTTCAAGGACATGTCATTCTGAGGGCGGTTTTTGCCCGAAGAATCTCCCCATCCAGAGTGGGAGACTCTTCGCTCACACAAAACGTTCGCTCAGAGTGACATATCTCGTATTTTTTGCCAGAGGGGAGTGAACGGTTACTTTATAACAGGTCTTAGACTGGGACGCAATATGCTATCCAAAAAAATATAGATTTTCAGGTTGACTTTCTCCTAAAATCAGCGTATACTAAAGGTGAAGTTTGGAGGTAAACTACCTATGCGAATGAATAACTCAAAAAAAATAGTCTTTCCCTTTTAGATGAAGCACGCGCTGCCAAGTTGCGTGCTTTTTTGTTATTTTGTAACGGAGGTAATCAGATGGATTCAGGAATGATTGGAAAGATTCAAAAATCGAAACGATATGCGCAAGAACGTGAACGCTTTCAGATTAATGCCTTGGCAATGACTATTAAGGGAACGAATAATAATCACGAGGCATCTTTCGAGAATGGAAAGTGGCAGTGTGATTGTGATTTTTTCAAGACTCGGGGACAATGCGTCCATACTATGGCGATAGAACGCATTATGGCTGACGCTGAGTTGGAGATGGCCGAGCCAACGGACGATTAGGCAATAGGGAATTTGTTGTTTTTTGCTCCGCAAGGCATCTGTTTTGCGGAGCGTTTTTTTTGGAAGACGAGGGGTTGATATCTCTGATATCTCGGCACTCACTCCAGGGGATCTGGCGATCCCTCTTGAGCATGGTAAAGGTATCCGTTCACTCCCCCCTCAGTCCTCCTAACTTTGAGGGGAAGACTCCCCCAGAATTGGGGGCCGGGGGGCGGAGGGGCTGAACGCTTACTGGTAAAGAGTTGATTTTGAGGCTCTAGCGGGGTCGCCAGACCCCGCGGACTCCAATCCGGGAATTGTCCTGGGTATGGCTCAACCACAGCTTGACTCTTGATTCTAACCCGATATAATGGCGGTCATGAAATATTATATTTGGACTTCTGGATGTCAAATGAACGTAGCCGATTCTCGCCTCGTATCCTCGGTGCTAGAAAAACTAGGCTACACAGCCACAGACCGCGCAGAAAAAGCAGATGTAGTAGTCCTCAACACCTGCGTTGTGCGCCAAAGCGCAGAGGATAGCGCCGTGGGGCGGGTCAGTTCCTTGAAAGGGTTAAAGCGCAAACGGCCCAATATGGTCATCAACTTGATGGGTTGCATGGTGGGTGTGAAAGGGGGCGATTATTTAGAAAGCCTGAAAAAACGTTTCCCACACGTAGACGTGTTTTCCTCCCCCTCAGACCCGGGCCCGCTTGCGGCCTATCTCACGCAGGATGAAAGCCGAGATTTCTTAGAAAAGGCCACGGCCCGGCGTTTCGCCTTTATGAATGAGGATTTACCCCTCCCGAAAAATCGTGAGAACCTGGTTTCGGCCTATGTGAGCGTTGTGTTGGGATGTTCCTACGCCTGCACATACTGCATTGTGCCCTATCGTCGCGGCCCTGAACGCAGCCGCCCCGTGGAGGACGTGGTCAGGGAAGTCGAATCCCTGGTGAGCCAAGGCGTAAAGGAGATCACCCTGCTGGGACAGATCGTGGACCGCTACGGGCTTGATTTGCCCCAAAAACCCACCCTCCCTGACTTGCTGCGAGAGATACACGATCTGCCCGGCTTGGAGCGGCTGCGCTTTTTGACCTCTCATCCCAATTGGATGACGGACGAACTGCTCGATGCGGTGGCCGCACTCCCCAAGGTCATGCCCCACATCGAGGTTCCCATTCAATCGGCCGATGACGAGATTTTGACGGCTATGAAACGGGGTTATACGGCTGATGAATATCGCGAACTTGTCCACAGAATCCGGGATCGCATTCCAGGGGTAGGTATTGCTACCGATATCATTGTCGGTTTTCCCGGTGAAAGCGAAGAACAATTCCAGCGCACATACAACCTCATAAAAGAGCTGCGAATGGATGTGGCGCATCTAGCACGCTATTCACCCCGTCCCCAAACGGTGGCCGCACGCCGCATGGAAGACAATGTTCCCGACGAAGAAAAATGGCGCCGCTTCCGTCTCTTGGAAGAACTTCAAGAGGGAATCGCCGGGGATATCAACGCCCAATACCAAAATCAAACGGTGGATGTCCTCTTCGAGGAAAAAGTACGCGGTCGCTGGCGGGGCCGGACGCCGAACAACAAGCTGGTCTTTGTAGAGAGCGAGGATAATTTGCGGGGGAAGGTCCTTCCGGTGACAATCACCTGGACGGGGCCGTGGTCTATGCAGGGGAGTGAAACGTGAAGACGTGAAGCGTGAGGGCATGTTTGTATGTGGCAAGGGGTAAGGGGCACAATATCAGGGCAATCGCATATGGGAATTCTCAACATGTATTCATGGGATAGCGAAGGTTTGAAACCGAGCGGCATCTCTCTGGCAAGCGGCACCGTTCGGTCAGGAGACCTTCACTATCCCCAGGGAGATGCTTCGCGATGGCAAGGGGTAAGGGGCTCGGTATGCAAGCATGGGAAGCAAAGTGACCTTGAGTCGGATTGATCCGACTTCGCTTACTAGCCTGCAATTCATTCGCAGGCACGGGGCGCGGTATGCAACACGCACCACGCAACACGCACCACGAAATTAGAGGAAGCACCCATGCCAATTCGCCAACTTCAGAAAATCACCTTCGCATCAATCATCATAGCGGGATTGTTCAGCGCATGCAACATGTCCCAGGGCACTTCCATGCCCACCCTAGAGCCAGGCGCAATTTACACCCTCGCAGCGCAAACCGTCTCTGCCCAATTGACCCTGGCAGCCGGGGGAACTCCCCAACCGCCGGGAGAGACATCGCCCACGAAGACGCTCGAGCCGAGCAGCACCCCCACCTCCGCTGACGCCGCACAAACGAATCCCGCCCCCCCAGGGGCCACGCCCGCCCCAGGAGAAGGCCTTTATGACCATCTGACGTTTATCGAGGACATTACCTATCCGGACGGCGCGGGTGTATCCCCCGGGGAAACTTTCACGAAAACCTGGCGCCTCCAAAACACCGGAACCCACACCTGGACTCCGGGGTATTCCCTGGTATTTGACCATGGGGACGATATGGGTGTTACGGCTTCCATTCAGTTCACAACAAAGGTGGTCGAACCGGGGGAAATCATCGACATCTCGGTAGAATTAACAGCACCAGAGACCATCGGCACTTACCAGGGTTACTGGATGCTTCGCAACCTTGAGGGAAAGCTCTTCGGCTGCGGTGATACTTCTCAACCTTTTTGGGTGAAGGTGGATGTGGTAACAGGCCTGGACGTGGCCTTTGACTTCAACGCCTACGCCGATGAGGCCGCCTGGGGGACAGGAACCACCCCGGTCGGTTTTGCCGGACCCGGTACGGCCCCGCTGACCTTGGGGCCGCCTGCCAACTCCGGGGACGCCTTTGCCGACCTGCGGAACGCTCAGACCTTGGAAAATGGCCGTGTTTCTGATTGGGTGTTAGAGACCTATCCCCCGCCAGGGGCAGCCAGCTACCTGATTGGCAAATATCCTTCTTACACGGTTAATTCTGGAGAGTATCTCAAGGGTAGAGTAGGACTTGTCACCAACCCTGATGGGTCTTGTGGAAATGGAGACCTGCAATTCCAGATCAATTACACGGTCAATGAGGAGCTTTCGAGCATGAAACCCCTGTGGGAGCACCAAGAAACCTGCGATGGCACGCTCCATGATTTCCAGGTTGATCTCTCAGACCTGGCAGGCAAAGAGGTTCAATTCTATTTGCTGGTGATCGCTAATACTTCCAGCGAGGATAATTATGCCATCTGGGATTCTTTGGCCGTGAAGCGGTAGGGGTAGGTTGGTATATTGGGAGACTGGGAAATTGG
>DAOUWT010000241.1 GCA_030666985.1 Chloroflexota bacterium | reverse complement strand
TCTCCCTGACTACACTGTACTACTGTTAACGGGGAGACTGCCACGTCACAAAAGACGTTCCTCGCAGTGACATATGTTTCTTAGTAGGAGGGAGGTGTGTATTTTGAAACATCTTTATCGACAAGAAAATCTTTTTGGCCAAACACCAAAGGGATGTTGAACAGCATAATGACATCGCCTGGGGATAACTGGCGTTCAGTGACTTTTTCGTCGTTGACAAAAGTGCCTCCCGTGGAATCAAGGTCTCTAATGAGGAAACGTCCCTCGGAGAAACACAGTTCAGCATGTTTTCGAGAAATGTGAGGATCATTCAAGACAAGGTCATTGTCCGAATTTCTACCAATGGTAACCAGAGATTTTTCGATAGAAAAAATCTTAGAGCTATCGACAATGAAAAAAGACTTGGGGAGTTGGGTATCTTTTGTTGTCATGGTATGAAAATCGAGTAGGAAGCAAGCTTCCAGATTCCAAATTGATTCCTTTCGTGAATAACTACCAAAAGTATTAGTGTAAACTTAAGGAATCGCGGCCAGACCTGACAGGTTTTCGCAGGTGTTTTCAGGCCAAAGTCCGTGCCAAAATGCTCAAAACTGGCTTCTCAAAGGCGCTTTAGGAAATCTGTCAGGTCTTAAGTTTACACCTATGCTACCAAAAGACTTAGGGACTCGCAAGAAACTACTTATCCCAAAACCCGCGAAGCCACATCTCACGTTTTACGTTTTACGTTTCACGGACTGGGATGATTTAAATCTTGCTACTCCCTTAAACCTGACTGTACTAGCTGAATTATAGAAGAATGCGCGTCATTCAGCAAGGACGAATTATGAAAAATTTGGTGATTATGACTGATAATCCAAGGCAACTTTGCCGCAGCACGGATATTGGAACAAATTTACTTGCTTTCTAGCTCTAGTTTTAGGTATACTATAAGCATAATGGAAAAATCAAAAACTGGCTTTCGTGAAATCGAACATACTGCCGACCTCGAAATTAAGGTTTGGGGCCCAGACTTGCCGGCCCTTTTTCGTCAAGCTGCTCAAGGATTGTACCACCTCGCCCAATTGAAACATGCCCAAAAACAGGAAGACCTGCCCACCCGCACTGTTCATTTAAAGGGCATAGACTGGGAAGACTTATTGGTCGCCTTTTTGGATGAGTTGCTTTACTTGCTAGAAGAGGAGAGCCTGACTTTCGAGTGTCCTGATTTGAAAGTGAACGCCGATTATACCCTAAAAGGCCGCATGTGTGCTTCTCCTGTTCTTTCACAATCTCGAGATATAAAGGCCGTCACCTATCATAATCTAAACATACGCAAAACAAGAGCCGGTTTTGAGGTAAATATTGTTTTTGATGTTTGAGTAAAGAATAACGAGTAATGAGTAACGAGTAATGAGTTACGTTTGTATCGTCTCCAAAAATCTTTACCCTGAAATGGGAAGAAGGTACTCACGTTTCACTCTTTACTCTTTACTCTTCACGTCTCACTCTTCACGTTTCACTCTTTACGTTTCACGTAGTCATGGAGGTAAATAAAATGGTTGCCATAAATGAATTAAAACAAATCAATGCTTTCGAGTGGGAGATTCCCAAAACTTACCGGAGCGATATGCGGGTTCCAGTCCGCATCTTTGCCTCAGAGGAACTTATCCGGGAAATCATGCGTGATAAATCTTTGGATCAGGCCGTAAACGCGGCTACGCTGCCTGGACTGGCAGGGAAGGTTGTCGTCATGCCGGATATGCACCAGGGGTACGGGTTCCCCATTGGGGGAGTGGCGGCCACCCTCTACCCTGGGGGGGTGGTCTCCCCCGGGGGGATTGGTTATGACATCAATTGCTTGGCCGGAGACAGTTTAGTGATGCATGAGCATGGATACACCCGGCGTATCGATGCAATGGCGGAGGACTGGCAGGGCGCCTCACTGGCTTGTTTCCGTTTCAATGATCCCCAACTCGATCGTGCCTCACCAGCCTTGTGGTTTCAGCAATCGCCGCACACACAAGTTTTCCGTTTGGTGACAGAAGCCGGCCATGAAATTCAAGCCACCGCCGATCATCCCTTCTGGACAGAGGATGGCATGGTGCCCCTGAAAAGGCTGGACGTGAGCGATAGAGTCGCTGTCCATGCTTTCAGAGGTGTACCATATATTCCCCCTTCTGATAAGCAGATTCTATCCAGAGATGAAATCGAAAAATATTTGCGTGAGCTCGGCAAATCTGAATCTGGTAACGCGCTGGGGCAGATATTCAACCATCTAGAGCGGCGCGACCTGCTTGATCTGCGCTATTCATCCCCCGCCATACCATATCTTTGTAAGATATTAGGCTATGTGTTTGGTGATGGTAACGTGCATTTCGTCGCCAAGACCCAAAAAGGGGTGGTTTCATTTTATGGTCAACTAGAAGATTTAGAAGATATCCGTCATGACGTAGCCTGTCTGGGCTTCAAGCCCAGTCAGGTATGGTCCCGTGATCGCACTCATCAGATCGAAACCACCTACGATGAATATACTTTTACAACGACCGAAAATTGGTTTACGGTTAACAGCACTTCCTTTGCTGCATTGTTAGCTTGCCTGGGCACGCCGGTTGGTCAGAAAGCAAGCCAAGACTATGAATTGCCTGGATGGTTGCATTCCGCGCCACTGTGGCAGAAACGCTTGTTTTTGGCGGCTCTTTTCGGAGCGGAGTTAAGCACGCCGCGTGCTATGAGTGGGCACGACAAAAATTTTACTCCCCCGTTATTATCTATGAACAAACGCGATGGATATGTAGAGAGCGGCGAAGAGTTTCTTACTGAAATTGTCGAGTGGCTCTCAGACTTCAATGTAGAGGCCCGGGTGATTTCCTCTCGCGCTGAACAGGTCAATGCAGATGGCAGCAGATCCATCCGGTTACGATTATCGATTGCAACAAATTCTGAAAATCTGTACCAATTATGGGGTGTTATCGGATTTGAGTATAACCGTCACCGGCGTACGCTGGCTTCTGCCGCTGTGCAGTACCTGGCATTGAAGATGGCTCGCATCCACGCCCGACAAGAAATAGCGGATGAGGCTGTTCTCATGATGGAATCTGGGCACGCGCCTCATGAAATCTTCGATGCTCTGATTGGGGAAACCGCAAATCGGAGATTTGTAGAACGTTCATTGTACGAAGGCCGAAAAACAGCCCCTCGGATTGGCGATGATTTTCTTGGCTTCGATGATTTTTTCGAACTGGTCACCAAAGGAAATCATCAAAGCGGTATGGTGTGGGACCGAATCGATTCAATCGAAGCGGTGGATTATCGGGGTTTGGTGTACGATTTTACACTGAATCACCCCGATCACAATTTCATTGCCAACAATTTTGTAGTATCTAACTGCGGCGTGCGCCTGCTGGCTTCGCAAATCCCCCACCAGGAGGCCAAGCCGCACCTGGGAGCGTTGGCCTCGGCCCTCCACCAACAATGCCCCAGCGGGGTGGGCAAAGGCGGGCATCTGAAGCTAAGCGTTTCGGAGACAGAGGAAGTCTGCCGGGATGGTTCAGAGTGGGCCCTGAAAAAGGGCTACGCTACCAAGGCCGACGTGCGCAGAACGGAAGATGGAGGCCGCCTCGCGGGGACTGATCCCGACAAAATCAGCCAACGGGCCAAGAACCGTGGCCGGAGCCAGGTGGGTTCCTTGGGCGCAGGGAATCATTTCATCGAGGTAGACTTGGTTGCCGAAATCTTCGATGCGGAAGCGGCCCAGGTGATGGGCCTGCGAAAAGGTCACTTAGCTTTACAAATCCACTGTGGTTCGCGCGGGTTGGGCCATCAGGTCTGCTCCGATTACGTGCGTACCCTCCAAGGTGCGGTCCACCGTTACGGGATCACCCTCCCCGACCGGGAATTAGTCTGCGCCCCCATGGATTCCCCCGAAGGGCGTGATTATCTCGCCGCCATGCGCTGCGCCGCGAATTACGCCTTCGCCAACCGCCAGGTATTAGCGCATTTTGCCCGACTAGCCTTCGAGAAGGTTTTAGCCGGCAAGGTCAAAAATTGGCACTTGCACCAAGTCTACGATGTGGCTCACAATATCGGTAAAATCGAAAGCCACAATGTGGATGGAATTCCCACCAAGGTCTGCGTCCACCGCAAGGGCGCTACGCGGGCCTTTGGGCCTGGGGCTGAGGACCTGCCGGGAGAATATCGCTCCATAGGGCAGCCGGTTTTAGTCCCCGGCAGCATGGGAACCGCCTCCTGGGTCTTGCGTGGGACAGAAGAAAGCATGAAGCGTTCCTGGGGGTCTAGCTGCCACGGGGCGGGGCGGACGATGAGCCGGCGTCAGGCTAAGAAAGCTGTCTGGGGCGAGGATTTGCACGCAGAACTCGAAGCAAGCGGTATCCACATCCGCACCAGGTCTATGGCGGGATTAGCAGAAGAAGCCCCCCGGGCCTACAAAAACGTCAACCCCGTTGTGGATACAATAACCCCGGCCGGGGTTGCGAAAAAGGCCTCCCCCCTCAAGCCCCTGGCCGTCATCTAAGGTTAGGATCTGTCTACAAATAACTTTCCCCCCCAGACCACCGTTCCTCATAGGAACCCTGTTCCTTTGCAATTTCTCAGGG
>DAOUWT010000079.1 GCA_030666985.1 Chloroflexota bacterium | reverse complement strand
TCGGGGGGCGTTTTTTTGTCGCTTCTGGACGGTTTGAAGCGCGAGATTTGGAAATCTCGGCTACCGAACGGTTAACGTTCAATCAATACTCAAACCATCAGCGCATTGTTCTGGGGTCAATCAATGGGATGATGTTTATCCTTGAAGATAAACCGTTCACGGTCATCTTGAAAGAATAATGTCAATTTGTTGATTTATAGCAGTTAATTGTGTATACTGAAGATACTTGTTCAGACAATTGAAGAAAACCTTGAAAGCCTTTCTTAGTTGTACTCGAAAAACCAGGGATGGTTCATAACAGGCGAAAAATTAGTTAACACTTTTTCTCACAGGTAGACGCCCAATCGCATTGGGCACGCCTGGCGTTGACGCCAACGCAATTGGCCGCCTCGCGTACCTAATGTGTAAAGTCAATTGTGAACCGTCCCGAAAACCTCTACTCAATTTACATTGGCCTGGGAATAATCTAAAACTCAAGAAAACAGAAGAAAACTAGAGGAGGTGCAAATCTGAATATAGTTAATAAGAAGTTATGTTGTCGAATTGAATTATCGGAGTGTTTTCAAAAAAGGAGTGAAAAATGGAAGACTTAGCTAATATTCTCGGGATCATCGGAGCATACTTTGCTGTATTACTAGTATTGGCCGTGGCAGTTGAAACAATCCTAGAGCCAATTAAATTATTCGAGGGTTTGAGGAAAAAGGTAAGCCCTGAACAAGCTCTGAAAGATGTGAAAGATTGGCTTCCAGAAGGATCGGATGCGAATTCCAAAGCAATCTCAATTGCAAATTTCATGTCTGAGTATAAAATCAAAAAAAGCAATTTACTTACAGAAGGAAAAGAATTCACTGATGCTGCCAAGGAAAGCCTAAAGGCTTTTGGCATGACAGACAAAGATTTTGAAAGCGGTGAGCATAAATTAGCTGAAATGCTCGCAGAGCTTCGCAAGCAATATGCACAAAGCGAAGAAAAGAGAATAAAACTTTTACGACTCTTCTCTGGTATTGCGGGAGTAGCGATTGCTCTGCTTTTACAAATCGACACGTTTGTACTCCTTGGTGACCTGACAAAAGGTTTTCTCGAGAGTGTCCCCGAAGGAATGGAATTAATAGTACACTACGGAGGAATGGTGATTACAGGCGTTGCAGCTAGTGCAGGAAGTTCATTCTGGCATGATCAACTAGGCAGAATCCGGGCTGTAAAAGAAACCGCACAGCAGGTCAAAGAAACAACTGAAGAACTACAAAATACACTAAAAATCGAAGTATCCAATCAGCCAACATAAATCTCGACTTGTTGATTCTTTAGAAAATTCGACGAACAAAAAGGCCCTGATTTCGAAATCAGGGCCTTTTTTACTTTATCTGAGAAATCTTCATGTTATGCTTAATTGGCCTAAACCATCAACGCATTCACCCTATCCAGCGATTCCCGGCTGGGGCGGAGTTCCTCGGCGGGGACACGGTTGAGGGGAGGGGGTAGAAAATAATCAATGTCGAAAACGGATTTTTGTTCAGGGTCAATTAACTCCCCCCTAGCAGCGGTTAAGTCGCTTGAGTTAGCTCCATCACTGTTATCAACTCCTCGCGAATTACACGTCGCATGATAGTTTCTATATCATGCCCACGGATGTTCTCTTTCAGTGTCTCGTTAATAAGCGTTTGATACCCCCGTCCCCCTGCTTGGGCTTTAAAATAGGCAACAACTGCTGCGTCTAGAAACATCGTGATCCGAACCTTGTTTCTAGGAACAGGATTCCCACCAATGCGTAACACAGCCCGTGCCATTTGATCTTCTGTCACTTCAGGAATGTCGGACAGATCAATATCCTCATCTTGCAGGGCATCAACATACGCCCAATCAGTTTGTGAAACCTTGGAAGTAGCGTTTTTGCTCATTCTTAGTTGCCTTTCGTATCGAAATAATCCGCGTGTCATCATCCCTTGCAGTGTGGGCGATGACTACAACAATACTTTTAAACATGCCCAATGTGATGAACCGTTGTTCTTCATAGTCAAAACGGTCATCTTCAAACGTGAAAGTTATCCCTGCAAACACTGCTGATGCATCAGCGAAATCCAGCCCATGTTTGATAAAATTGGATTGTCGTTTCGACTCGTCCCACGTGAACTTCATACTTCACATTATACACATATTTAGGCATATATCAAGTACAGTTTCAAGAACACTCAGCAACCTCTATGGGGACATTTGCTACTATCCGTGTTCCTGATAATTCCAATCTCCTAAACCATCAACGCATTCACCTTATTCAGTGATTCCCGGCTGGGGCGGAGTTCCTCGGCGGGGACACGGTTGAGACGCTTGGGTGGCAAGTAATCAATATCAAAAATCGTTTTTTGATCGGGGTCAATATAAATCAAGCCTGTGACTAGCTCTTGCTTGCGGTTGGCTTCTTCCAAAAGTTGGAGAGCGGCCCCGCGATCCCCAGGCTCGTAACCATGCTCTAATTTCTTGAGTATGATATGCGTTCCATCGTGTAGATCAACTTTCGCTGTTTGGCCTTTTTCATAATCCACTGTGACAATTTCTGCCGCCGGAACAAAAGAAAGTTCGTGTAAGGCAACCTCATGCAGCTTCCCCCAAGCATAAGAATGGAGAGTGTCGTCTTTATTGTTAAAGGTCACACAAGGGCTAATGACATCAATCACTGCCATGCCGCGATGATGCAAAGCGGCCTTGAACAAATCCTTAAGCTGCTTGGGGTCTCCCGAGAAGCCCCGGGCCACAAACGAGGCCCGGCCTACTAGAGCTTCCCAAACAATATCTATCGGCATATACATGTTTTGGCTCTGATTCTTGAGAGCCAGCCCTTCTTCGGCGGTGGCGGAGATCTGCCCTTTGGTGAGACCATAAACACCGTTATTGGCAATGATATAAACCAACGGCAAATTGCGGCGCATAACGTGCTTGAATTGCCCCATGCCAATGCTGGCCGAGTCCCCATCCCCGCTCACGCCTATACCAATCAGAGACGTATCGGCAAACAAGGCTCCCGTGGCCAAGGATGGCATACGTCCATGCAGACCGTTGAACCCAAAAGAGCGACTCAAGAAATAAGTAGGAGCCTTGCTTGAACATCCAATGCCGCTGAATTTGACAACTTTCTCTGGGGGAATATTCTCCTCATAACAAGCTGCAATCATCTGATTTACAATAGCATTATGCCCACAACCCCGGCACAGAGTGGATGGCGCACCTGCGTAATCCTCTTTTGATAAACCAATCCCATTCAGTGTTTCTTTCTTTGCACCCATTATTTCATCTCCTTGCCCAGGATGGCGTTTTGGACCCAAGCAGCCGTCAATTGCAAACCCGTATTATAAGTCAACGAAATCAACTTAGTGGCCTGATCTAGCATTTCAAGAGCAATGATCTGACATAGTTGACCATCACGATTCATCTCTACTACATAAACCCGTTTGTGACTGCGGATAAAATCCACCACGTCCTCGTTGATAGGCAAGGCCCGCAGGCGCAAATAATCCACCGCTACGCCATCCGCCTCCAAGTAATCACAAGCTTCGCTAACGGCCGGGTCTGTGGAGCCAAAGGCAATGACGCCTATTTCTGCGCCATCCCTGGAGTGGATTTCCGGTTTGGGAACCATGGTGCGTGTCAGTTCAAACTTTTTGTTGAGCCGCGCGAGATTCGCGGCCCAGGTTTCGGGGTCTTCGCTGTAGTTGGCGTATTCGTCGTGCCCGGTGCCGCGCGTGAAATATGCGCTCTTGGGATGCTCGTTCCCCGGCACAGTGCGGTAGGGGATGCCGTCACCGTCGTTATCGAGGTAGCGCCCCCACTCCCAATCCAGGTTATCCAGGTCATCCTCCCAAAGGATTTTGCCGCGCTTGATTGGCGTATCAGGATATTGGAAAGGCTCTGTCATCCATTGATTCATACCCATATCCAGATCAATAAGGACAAAGACTGGAGCCTGAAGTTGTTCGGCCAAATCCATGGCTTTCCATCCAAACTCAAAACATTCGGTAACAGACCCTGGGAAAAATATGGGGTGCTTGGTATCGCCTTGCCCCAAATAATAAGTTTGATTGATGTCGCCTTGAGACGTGCGAGTAGGCAGACCGGTACTCGGCCCCATACGTTGAACATTCCAGATGACGATGGGAATCTCAGCGTAATAAGCCAAGCCTACGTATTCAGACATAAGGCTCATGCCAGGCCCTGAGGTAGCCGTAACCGTTCGCAAACCGGCCCACCCCGCCCCTATGATCATCCCCACGGCGGCCAATTCATCCTCTGCCTGGACGACAGAAAATTTATATTTCTTAGTTTCTGGGTCTTCTTGCAAGAAAGGCCGATATTTTGTAATCGCTTCGGGCATACCAGTGGCCGGAGTAATGGGATACCAAGCCGTAAACTGCAAACCTCCGTAAATAGAACCGAGTGCGCCGGCGGTGTTGCCGGTAGCCAGGATATAACCGTCGGTTCCATCCATTTGCTCTGCACGGTAAGGAGATGCTTGGTCAAAGTTTTCGGCAGCCCATTCAATAGACTTTTTAATAATCTTCATATTCAACTCAACGGGCTTCTGCTTTCCGCCAAAATGAAAATCCAATGCCTCCTGAAGTTTCTCTACCTCAATACCCAGTAGATGGGTCAAAGCGCCCACGTAGACCATGTTGGCTACATAGTCACGCAGACTTCGGGGCGCACCCGACTCACGCACCAATTCTTTCACCGGCATTGGATAAACGACCACATCAGCCCTATTAATCTCCTCTTTGATATGATCCGCATAGAGGAAAATTCCCCCAGGGACTAATTTATCCAAATCATTGGCGAAGGAGGCCGGGTTCATGGCTACCATGATCTCGGTGGTCTCGCTGCGGGCTAAATACCTATCCTTGCTTACGCGAATGGTGTACCAGGTCGGTAGTCCTTGGATGTTAGAAGGGAATATATTTTTCCCTGAAATAGGGATACCCATTTTGAAAAACGCCCGCATCAGGGTCAGGTTTGCGGTTTGGCTGCCCGAGCCATTCACTGTTCCCACAGTGATAGAAAAGTCGTTCACGACAGGCTCAAGCACAGATTTTTTTTCTGCCATTAGTTCTCCTTGTACTTTTATTGAAACTATCAACTTGCGTGTGTGTACGTACAACAAGCGGGACACTCTCGTATCCCGCTATTTAACAGTAATTTCCTATAGTTCATTAAAAACATCTACTGTCTCAATAGATCAGCCGCAACAGCAGAAATAAGAGCCGCCCCATTGACCAAGGCCTCTTCATCAAAATCAAAGCGGGGGTGATGGTGCTTGGCGTCTAGTCCCTTGGCAGGATTGGCAGAGCCGATCAGGATATAAGTTCCAGGAATCTCATCCATCATCCAAGCCATGTCTTCGGCGCCCATGGTCTGGTACTCGGTGGCTATGGTCGCGTTGGGGAAGATGCGCCGGGCCACTTTTTGCGCACGCGCAGTGACCTCCGGGTCGTTTACCAACGCCGGGCAAACGTCAGCGACTTCCACTTTGACCTGACAGCGGAATGTCTCCGCTACACTGGTGGCAATTTGCCGAACACGCTTCAATATAAGCTCCCGGACTTCAGGCTCAAAGGAGCGAGTTGTCCCTAGCATTTCTACCCGGGGTGGGATGATGTTGTGGGTGGTTCCACCATGAATGCTAGTAACACTGACCACGCCAGTATCTATGGGGTCTATTTCCCTAGAGACAATGCTTTGCAGTGAAGTAACAATATGTGAAGCAGCCACAATAGGATCAACTGTGGTGTGAGGAGCTGCCCCATGGCCGCCTTTCCCCGTTATTGTGATAGAGAAGGTTTCGGCGGCAGCCATTGTCGGGCCGGCTGCGACTCCGTACCAATCCAGGGGTTTCTCGTTCCAAAGGTGGAGGGCTAAGGCATAATCGGGGCGGGGATTTTCCAGCACGCCATCTTCAACCATGCGGGCTGCACCCCCATCCCCTTCTTCGGCGGGTTGGAAGACGAATTTAACTGTCCCGGCTAGATTTTCACGCTCGGCGTGGAGCATTTTTGCCGCCGCCAGCCCCATGGCCACGTGTCCATCGTGGCCGCAAGCGTGCATGACGCCTGCATTCTGCGAAACGTAGGGGACATCGTTCTCTTCACTCATGGGAAGGGCGTCCATGTCCACGCGGAGCAAAACCACCGGCCCCCTCCCGTCCCCCCCCAAGAGGGCCACCACGCCCGTGACTCCCACGCCGGTTTGCACCTCTAAGCCGGGCAATTGGCTCAATTCCTCCACAATCCGCCGGGCCGTGCGTATCTCCTGAAATCCAAGCTCAGGATGGCGATGAAATTCACGCCGCAGTTTTTGGGTGTAGGGAAATAGCTCTCGTGCTTTCGCGACATAATCTGTCATATCATTTTTTCCTCATATCTTTTATTTCTTCCCAAGGAACAAGTGTGCAAAGCGATATGAATGTCGCACTACGAAAGCGTAACGCGATATTTATATCGCCTTTCATTGCACACATTCAACAGATGAGCCATGATGGTTTGTAGCGCCAAGGCGGAACGCGAGTTCGCCTCACGCCTACAATGGGCACTCTCGTGCCCTGCTCTCTTTGCGTGCTTAGCATGCACACCCTTTGGGTGTAATTGCTCAAAATGTTAGTAGTGCATTGCATCTGCTTTTGGATGCGTTGCACCACGGGTCTTCCCATGGGGGCCGAACTGCAGCGCACTTTCTCAAGTGCAATGCAGTTCTACCATCATGATTTTGAGCAACTACCCCTAAACCTTCTCGAACCGCGCCTGGAAGAAGCGCAGATATTCCGGCTCGAAAACCATCTTCAAACCCTTCGTTTGCTCGCGGACATCGTAAATCGCTTTGATGCTCTCGGCGACCACGTCCATGTGGGCCTGGGTGTAGACCCGGCGGGGGATAGTCAGGCGGGTGAGTTCCAGGGCCGGGTGGCGGTGATCGCCGGTTTTGGGGTCGCGTCCCGCGCTGACGATGCCGCGCTCCATTGAGCGCACGCCAGAATCGATATAAAGTTCGGCGGCCAATGTCTGGGAGGGAAATAGATCCTGGGGGAGGTGCTCGTAAAATCGTTTGGCATCCAGGAAAATGGCGTGACCACCCACGGGTTCCACGATCGGAATCCCCCAATCCATGAGCAGTTTGCCCAAATAGCGCACCTGACGCACGCGGGAGGCGACGTGGTCGTCATCCACGCCTTCGGCGATCCCGATTGCCAGGGCTTCCATATCGCGCCCGGCCATCCCGCCATAGGTGTGCAGCCCCTCGTAAACCACGACCATATTGCGGGCTTTTTCGGCCACATCGGCCTGATTGACCGCCAGCCAGCCGCCAATATTGACCAGGTTATCCTTTTTTGCGCTCATCCAGGCCCCATCGGTGTAACTGCAAAACTCAAATAAGATTTCGGCGATGGATTTGTCGGCGTAACCTTCTTCGCGCTCCTGGATGAAGAAACTGTTTTCGTACATTCGGGTGGCGTCCAAATAAATGCGGATGCCGTGACGGTCGCAAAATTCCCGCAATTCTTTAACATTCGCCATGCTGACAGGCTGGCCCCCGGCCATATTGACCGTCCCGGCCAGAGAAACATAGGGGATTTTGTCCGCGCCGACTTTATTGACCAGGGCCTGCATTTTGTCGAGGTCAATGTTGCCCTTGAAGGGATGCTGGTGGATAGGATCGTGGGCCTCGTCAATGATCACATCCACGAAGATGCCGCCGGCCAATTCCTGGTGCAGGCGGGTGGTGGTGAAGTACATATTGCCGGGGATGTAGTCACCCTTTTGGATGACGGCCTGGCTGATGAGATGCTCGGCGCCGCGTCCCTGGTGGGTGGGGATGATATATTTGTAACCGTAATATTTTTGGATGGCTTCTTCCAGGTGATAAAAGTTGCGGCTGCCGGCGTAGGCCTCGTCGCCCATCATGATGCCAGCCCATTGGCGGTCACTCATGGCGCTGGTGCCGCTGTCGGTGAGCAGGTCTATGTAAACATCCTCAGAGCGCATCAAGAAGGTGTTATAACCGGCCTCTGCGGCAGCTTTTTGGCGTTCCTCGTGGGAGATCATGCGGATCGGTTCCACCATTTTGATCTTCCATGGCTCTGCCCACGAACGACGGCCAAACTGCTGTCCCATAGTTTGATATTTTGTATTTGACACTGTGCCTCCTTTTTAGGCCTAGGTATTTCTTTCAAATAGAGTGTTAAAAAGTAGCTACTCAGGTGTCATTTCGAACGAAGTGAGAAATCTTGCATCCATCAGCAAAGATTTCTCCTCGTTCCTCGTCGAAATGACAATGGGTGAGTAGTTACGTTAAAAACATAAATAGATCATCCCAAATACATATTCCCCCGCCTCTCTTTTCCCACCGTTGTCTCAGGCCCGTGACCCGACAAAATACGCACATCGTCGGGGAGAGTGAGTACCTGCTGGCTAATGCTGTTCATCAGCGTCTCGTAACTCCCGCCGGGGTCAATGACGACGGCGTCCTGAGAGTCGGTATCGGCTATCAGGTAAGCGTTAATGGCCACGGGGCCGGGTTTCCCTCCCTCCAAGAGGGCCACCACGCCCGTGCCTCCCACGCCGGTTTCCACGTCCAGGCCCGGCAATTCGCCCAACTCCTCCGCAATCCGCCGGGCCGTGCGTATCTCCTGAAATCCAAGCTCAGGATGGCGGTGAAATTCACGCCGCAGCTTTTGGGTATAAGGGAACAGTTCACGCGACTTAGCTAGAAAATCTACCATAATTCATTTTTTCCTTTTAGGCGACAAGACCTCAGAGGTCTTGTCGTTCTTCTAACTCTTAGATGAACCAGCTTGCTTGATTTCCTCCCACACGAACTCATGATAACCTTTCTCGCCCAGGTTCACCCTGATGGTCCCTTGCAAGGGAGACAAACGTACAATTTTTCCCTCGCCCAGGGGTGTGGTAACACGCTTTCCATGCCTGGGAAGTTTTTTCTTGGCTGCTACATAGAGTTCGTATTCATGATCCAAGCAACAGCGCAGTCGCCCACACATGCCGGAAATTTCTGTAGGAACCAGGGAAACGCCTTGGGCTTTGGCTTTTTTGATGGAGACCGGCTGAAAGCTGGTCATAAATTCAGTGCAACACCTAATCTCTCGGCCACAGGCTCCCATCCCCCCAATGATTTTCGCGGCATCACGAGGGCCTATGCGGCGCATAGTAATACCGGCGTGGGGATAATCTTGCTCCATGGCACTGGTAATCACGCTCAGGTCAGGGTCGCCTTTCTCTTCATAACTATATAGAAAAACTAATTTTTCTCCCTCCAGGCTGAATTCAGCCGAGACTAATTTGACCCCTTGCAGACCATTCTCCCTAATTATCTCTTGACAAATGGTCAAGGCTTGCTGCTCTTTCTTTTCCCAGACTTGGCGCAAAACTAAATCTCGCGGGGTGGCTTTGCGAACGATTGGTTTCCAACTGCGCTGCTTGGAGATCTTTTTAGGAGCAAGCGTTTTAACAACTTGGCCCAATTGCTGTCCCCGGCTGGTTTCAACAATGGCAAAGTCTCCCTCTTGCAAATCGGGATGCCCAGAGGCGTCAAAGTGATACGTTTTCCCCCCAGGATGAAATCGAATTCCTACGGCTATAGTTGTCATGGGGGGAATTTTACCTTAAGATTGGTATATTGGGGATTGGTAAACTGGGAGATTGGTATATTGGGAAACTGGGTAGCAGGAAAAACAGGGAATCAGGGGAACAGGGGAACAAGGGAACAAGGGAACAGGGGAACAGGGGAACAAGGGAATAAGGGAACAAGGGAACAGGGGAACAAGGGAACAGGGAATCAGGGGAACAGGGGAACAGGGAATCAGGGGAACAGGGGAACAGGGAATCAGGGGAATCAGGGGAACAGGGGAACAGG
>DAOUWT010000366.1 GCA_030666985.1 Chloroflexota bacterium | reverse complement strand
TTATCGCCTCATTACCTCATTGCTTCATTACCTCGTTACCTGCTCCCTAGTCCCTGATTCCTAGTTTCCTAGTCCCTGTTTCTCACAAACAAACGTCAATGCAAAACTCAAATTGAGCGGAATCCACCTATCGCCAAAGAGTCTAAAGAGGATGTTGAAGGCATACCAAAATCCTCCCCGGCCTTCTTTGAAAACACGTGCGAAGCCGACGTTGTATTTGTGCGTGGAGAGTGTTTTTAGGCCATTCTCTTCCAAAAAAGACTGCCATTCTACGCGAGTGGCAAAGCGCTCGTAATCTTGGAGTTCGGGCAAGATGCTGCCGGTTTTGTATACGTTGTAAACGGCCTGAATGTGATGGGAATTAGGGAGCATTATAGCCGCTTTCCCGCCGGGCTTCAGCACCCGGGCGATTTCCCGCGCCCCAGCTCCGGGATTGATGAAATGCTCCAGGCTGCCCAGGCATAGCACGTAATCAAAAACATCATCCGCCCAGGGGAGGTGTTCCCCGTTCCCGTGCACAAGCCGGCGGGCCGGGTTCTCCGCCTTGGATTTACGGAGAGCGACTTGGGAAATATCCAACCCGTAGGTCATTAGTCCGTGTTCTTCGGCCATATCCAGAGAGTAGCCCAGCCCGCAGGCCACATCAAGTATTTTTCCGCCGGGTTCAACCTCTAGCCAAGAGAGCATCTTTTTCACCTGACCGAGGTTGCGGTGTTCTCCCAGCCATCCCTTATAAAGGGTGTCGTACGAAGATTGCAGTTCTTGCTCAGACGCGGCTACTTTTTGGGTGGTGATGTCTTTGTTCATAATTTTTGTACACGGATTGCACGGATAACGCGGATGTGTCTACGGCCTAGCGTATGATTTCTTTGTGGGGGCGGGACGCGGATAAACGCGGAGAACGCGGATGTTTTGTTGGTTATTCCCAGGTGATGGTTTTACGCTTGTTATCGAAGACTCTTCGTCGAAAATCTGGTTTAGGGCCAAAGTTGAGCAGCAATCCAACCTCGTAGGGGGTAGCTCGGAGATAATTTAGAAGTTGAGCCTCATGTGCTTTAGCAATTTGGGAGACGGCCTTTAGCTCTAGAATAATGACACCTTCGACTAGTAAATCTGCGAAGTATTCTCCCACAACACGTCCTTGAAAATAAACTGTAATTTTCACCTGTTGTTGAACCTTCAGCCCCATACTTCGGAGTGCTATCGCCATAGCGTTTTCGTATACTTTTTCCAGAAATCCGTATCCGAGTATTGGATAAACAATTTTGAAAAAGGCATGTAGAATTTTATCGGTGATATCCTTATGTTTTAGTTCAAAAGTAGCTGCCACTTTATCCTCCTTGTAAAAAATAGTATTCTAAAAACGGCTGGACGCGGATAACTTCTTTTTTTCTTTTATCCGTACCAGTCTATACTCGTCTGCCCCCCTTAGTTCAATGTTTTATGTTTTTATCCGCGTTTGTCCGCGCTCGTCCGCGTCCAGCCAGCCCAATGTTGTATGGTTTTATCCGCGCCCGTCCGTGCTCGTCCGCGTCCTATTTCTGCTGGGCAGCATTATAGAGCGCATTCATTTTCACGCGAAAGATTACCAAGTCCAGTCGGGCCAATTCCCAATCTTGGCGGAGGAATAGATCCCCCAGCGTATCGGTGAACAAACGCCGGAGCGTGCCGGCCCACAGCGTCCAGGGGTGGGCGTGATTTTTTCGTTTGGCAATATAGCTCCAATAATACCAGTTGGACTGGTTCCTCATCAAGCTCTTTTCCGTATCCGCATGGTGGTGCTCAACGACAGCATGAGGCTCGTAGTGCAGCTCATACCCCGCCCGCCGCAGGCGATAACCAAGCTCAAAATCTTCCCCGGCGTTGAGAGGGAAAGAGGCATCAAAGCCACCCATTTTTTCCAAGACACTTCGCCTATAAGAGGCGCACAACCCAAACAGAAAAGGGACATTCTTCCGGTAAGTCTCGCCAAAATCTTGCCGGGCGTGGAGCGCGCGCCAGCGGTCGGGGAGGTTCTCCCGGTGAAGTTCAATCCCCCGCCCGCCAATCCCGGCCAGAGAAGGGAAAGTTTGCGCGTCCACAGCGCTATAAGCCCGGAGCAGCGTCTCGATGAGATCGGGCTGCGGGCAGGCATCCGCATCAATATAGAGAACGACATCCCCCGTAGAAACCTCGAGAGCCGTGTTCCGCGCCGCCGCCGGGCCGAGGTTGCGCTCGTGCTGCAGGAGCGTGACCGGGAATCCGCCAATTACCCGCGCACTCTCATCCGTGGAAGCGTCATCAACGATGATGATCTCATGGGCCGGATGGGTTTGTTCCAGAACGGCTCGAATCACGCCTTCAATATGCCGTGCCTGATTATAACAGGGCACAAGCACCGAGACCTGCGGGGAGTTGCGAGTCGCGAATTGCGAGTTGCGAATGTCAGCAGCCATTACACCAATATCCAATATCTAATCTCAAATACCCAACCTCCCATGTTATACTACCACGTATGGAAATCAAAAAGATATTAACCCTGATAATTCTATTACTTGCCTTGACCGCTTGTCAATCCGCGCTCACGCCCCAGGTTCGGGAATCTCCCACGCACCCCCCCCCGTCCCCCCCCACGGGCACACCTTTCCCCATGCACCCCCCTCCGCCTCCCCCCACGGTCACACCTCTCCCCTCGGCCATCCCCACCCAGGCGGCC
>DAOUWT010000354.1 GCA_030666985.1 Chloroflexota bacterium | reverse complement strand
CATAATAAAATTACCTTTAGGCAGTAGTTAGATGTAAGTGACGCAACCCCTCACTTTATGTCACTGCGAGGAACGCTTTTTGTGACGTGGCAGTCTCCCTCACTACCTGGGGGATTGCCACGCTCCGCTCGCAATGACATGTCATTGACCCTGGACGAGTTGCAAATAAACGTCTTCCAAGCTTCGCCGTAGTTCACCTATGAACTGGACCTCAGCGCCAGCTTGAACCAGCGACTTGACCAAGATAGGATTGTTTTCTTCTGGCTTCTCCAGCGTGATCACAATTTTTTCCTTGACCACCTGAATCTCCTGGATAAAATCATATTTCTCTAAAGCTTCCTGATACTGAGGAATCATTTGCGAGAGATGGAAGACCACCTTTCTGCCAAATAATTTCTGTCGCAAAGCTAAGGGAGTGTCCAAAGCCAAAAGATGACTTTGGAAAACTGCCACCCGATCACAAAGACGATCTGCTTCTTCTAAGTTGTGAGTGCAAAGAAGTATTGTCCGTCCCTCTCTCTTTAGTTCGGAGATAAATTCTCTCACCAGGCGTGCCATTTGCGGGTCCAAGCCGCTGGTTGGCTCATCGAGCAAAAGCACTTTTGGCTCGTGCAGCACGGCTCTGGCGATGGCTAGCTTTTGGCGCATCCCCTTGGAAAATGTTCCCACGGGTTCGTGACGCCTCCCCCACAAGCCTAACATGTTCAGGTAACGCTCAATCTGCGAATCAAGGTTCTCAACGCCGTACATTGTGCCGTAGAAGGCCAAATTGCGCTCAGCGCTGAGAGCGACGTATAAACCTGGCGTTTCTGGCAGAAGGCCGATATTGCGGCGGATTTCCTGATTCTCCTGTCCAATCTGGTATCCGGCCACCCAGGCTTCCCCAGCGGTGGGGGCCAGCAACGCGCCTAACATGCGGATGGTGGTTGTTTTCCCCGCGCCGTTAGGCCCCAAAAAGCCGAACACTTCCCCCGGCGGAATATCCAGCGTCAAGCGATCCACGGCTAATATATCCCCAAAACGCCGGGTAAGATTTTTTGTTTTTATCATTTTTTATCCTTAACCAAAGCGGCTGTCGTCTAATTCTTTTGATGTTACCATATAATCAATGCGCGAGATTTCAGGCGTTACAAGCGGTTCTGTATCTTTCTGAGGGCTTGCCTTTTCCCGCAACAAAAACGCGAACCACAAACTCAATCCGCCCAACAAGACTATGCAGGCTTCTGTAGTGCAAATGTTCCAAGACTGTCCGCCAAAGACAGCTATCCCGTCCAGGAGGGCGTGCCAGGCAATAGCTATCCCCAGCCAAATGAGATTGTCCCGCCGCAGGGCTTGGAGCACAATCACTGACGCGCCAATGTGAAATGACAGGGCTGCCAAGCGTTCCACAGCTCCCAGGAGGACGGTATGCCAGGGCATGTTCCAATAGGCGGTCAGTTGCGCCTGGGCTAGCTCAATCTGGTCGGGCGGGATGTAATTCCCCAGGTTTTCACCGCGCAAAACAAGGACTTGTGCCAGGGCATAAAGTGCGAGTCCTCCCACAATAATGGATTCCACGCCCCCGTGCCCCAAGCCCAACATTATTCCCTCGTGCCAGGCACTCTCTCTTTTCAGCCAATAGCGATACACCAAATAACGGGCTGTCTCTTCAAAAATTCCAGCAGATAGCCCTAGAGCAATCGCTATAACCGCGAGTGCGCCCACACTTTCGGATGCGTCCAGTCCGGCCAACTCCAAGAGGGAAGAGAGCGCAAAAATATTGAACGGGATATGTAGCACCTGAGAAGCAATGAATGCCGCTGTCCCAATCCCAAATAAACGCCAACTGGCCTTCGTGCGCTTAGTCCACGCGAGAGCCACAAATAGGGGAAGAAGCAGCATTATCCCAGCATTCAGGGCGCGGACAAAAATAGCGAGAATAGACATAGTATAAATTATGTTTCACGTGAAACAGTCAACGGCTTTATTCCTCCTTCACAGGAAGATGCCCGCGCCAGAACAGGTAACCCGCCACAATTGCAAGAGAGACCCAACCACTTAGGCTGGCAACAGTCCCGCCCCACGTTATGTCCACCGACAGGAAAACCAACATCGGTAAACCTGCCACAGCATTGATCGTTCCATGAGCCAAGGCCGGTGCCCAGGGGCTGCGTGTTTCCAAGTAGAGCCAACTGAAGAACACGCCTAATAGGATTGTGAAGACGATCATCAGGAAGACGCCCAGGATGGGGTGTTTGGGGTAGTTGAGGCCCTGCAAGACGGCGGGGGCGTGCCATATCCCCCAGATGATTCCGCTCACCAAAATTGCCTCTATTTGCCCCCCTGGGAGAAGGTGGGGGAGCAAAAAACCTCGCCAGCCCAACTCTTCTCCCAGGGCAAATATGGTGTTAATGAGAGGAGCCAATGTGAGCGAAGCTATAATTTGTGCGCCCATAAACATGAGAGGTGATAAAGGAATGTCTTCTGGCAATTGCGCCAAGCTGTCTTTGATGATGCTAAACTCGGAGTCAAAGGTTCCTATGCCAAAAGCCCAGGTCAGGATTCCGGTTATGACAGCCATCAAAATTGGAACGAACCAAGCCCAAAAATAGAAACCCTTTCTGCCCAACCTCTTTAAATTTAGAGTAGCAAGTTTTTTCTTCTCAACAAAACGGGTTACGATAAGAGCAGCAATTCCCGGCATCCACATGGCTAAAGCCCAAGATACCATAGTTGCCATTTGATAACCGCTTGAGCCAGGTTTCCCAAAGGAAAGTGGTACCAAAAACAAGACCCACGCAGGCAGAAAGGCAATTGCTAGAAAGGTCAAAACAGGGGGTGTAAAGTGTTTTTTAAGTTCGGATAATTTATTCATTCTTCCTCCAATTT
>DAOUWT010000377.1 GCA_030666985.1 Chloroflexota bacterium | reverse complement strand
TTTCATAAATATAGTCAATTGCGACACGTGTTTCACGCCTCACGCCCCACACATTTTACACCGATTCCACGATATAGGGAAACCATTTTATGAAATTATTACTCGCGACCAACAATCACGGCAAGCAAAAAGAAATTCGTGCCCTCCTGGGAGATTTAGATATAGGGCTAATCACTCCCGGGGAGATTGGCCTGGCATTGGCCGTCACAGAGGACGGGGCGACCTACCGGGAGAACGCCACCCTCAAGGCCAGAGCCTTTGCCCAAGCGTCTGGTATATGGTCGCTGGCGGATGATTCAGGGTTGGAGGTGGAGGCTCTTGATGGAGCGCCGGGATTGCACTCGGCCCGCTACGCACCCTCCCCCAACGCCACGGATGCCGACCGCCGCGGATTTCTGCTGCGCAACCTGGCAGGCATCCCCCGCCCCTGGGGGGCGCGCTTCCGCTGCGTGGTTGCCCTCGCCCATCCCGGCGGGGAAATCCACCACGCCGCAGGCATCTGCCCCGGCGAGATCATCCCCCAAGAACGAGGAGAAGGAGGTTTCGGCTACGATCCCATCTTCCTCCTCTCCCCCCAAAAACGCACCATGGCAGAATTGACCATGCCAGAGAAAAACCAACTCAGCCACCGCGCCCGGGCAATTATAGCCTTGCGTCCCGCGCTGTTGGAGGTTTGCGAGTAGCGAGTTGCGAGTTGCGAATTGCGAACATACCAATTCCCATCCTCCAACATCCAATATCCAATATCCAATATCCAAACCCCTGGTATAATTATCACATATCACCCCCCGAAAACCACAGGACAATACCATGATAATAAAAGACCTCTCAGAATTCAAAACCCCAGAAGGAACAATCCCTTTCACGGCGCAAATCAGCGCTATGCTAAAATACGGTTTCTCATGGAAAAAAGAGCGGGAAAATCAAGAAAATTTCATCAGCATGATTGAAGACATACTCAACAATGAATGTCTTCTCCTGCGGAGCGTCATCCTGCCCGCAAGGGAAAAACCCATCCCCTTGGTCTTGATCACCCCCGCCGGACTGGCCATTATCAATCCCCAAAGCTTCACGGGGACTTACCAAGCCAGGAGCAATGTATGGAGCAAGCTAGATCGTATTGGTAATTTAACCCCCGTTGAACCGAACCCAATCCGCGAAACACTATCCTGCACCAACGCCATCCGCAAATATTTAGAACAGCACGATCACCAAGACATACCCCTGGAAAGCGTATTGGCTTTAACTTCTATGGGCGCTCACGTAGATACCAAACACCCCTCCGTGCGCATCCTCCCCATTGATGCCATCAAGAACTTTGCCCGCCAGATAGAAGCATCGAAGCCCATCCTCAGCCGAGAAGAAATAGCACAATTTGCCAAACTAATAACTAAACCACGTCCCCCTTCCTACTCTACCCCCTACCCCGAAAGAGAAGACAGCCCCCAGCCCCCGGCCGCACCTCCCAAAGCCGTCCAAGGCTTGAACTCAATCACCAAAACGCTCAACTTCAGCAAGCGCCAATGGATATTATTAGGCGTCATCCTCGCCGTCCAGATACTCTTGTTGATAGTTTTCATTCTCATGGTTCTTTCTGCTGCATAAGCGCTGCCTCAAGCAAACTTAACTGGTTAACCTCGTGCCTCATCCCTTCTTATCTCTTGTTATCCCAGCCTACAATGAAGAGCGCCGCCTGCCCCATACCCTAGAGCAAGTAGCGTGCTTTTTAGAATCCCAAACCTACACTTGGGAAGTTATCGTCGTCAATAACGCCAGCACAGACAAGACGCACGCCATCATCCAAGACTTTTCCCAAAAGCATCTCCAAATTCACGGTCTCTACGAAGCACGGCGCGGAAAAGGTAGAGCTATCAAGAGCGGCATGTTAGCGGCCCGGGGAGAGTATCGCTTCATGTGCGACGCCGATCTCTCCATGCCCATCACCGAGTTGAACCGCTTTTTGCCTCCCCAACTTGAAAACTTCAACCTCGCCATAGCCTCCCGCGAGGCCCCCGGCGCCATCCGCTACAACGAGCCTTATTATCGGCATCTGGGCGGACGCGCCGTCAACACCATGATCCGCCTCCTGATCCTCCCCGGGTTGAACGACACCCAATGCGGTTTCAAATGCTTCTCGGCCCCCGTCGCAGAAGACCTATTCACTCGCCAAACTCTCTCCGGTTGGTCATTCGACATTGAAATACTTGCCATTGCCAAATTGCGCGGCTACCAAATCGCCGAAATTCCCATCCCCTGGTACTTTAACCCTGAAACTAAACTGAGCGCATTTCAAGACGCGCTGCAAATGTTCTTGGATATTCTTGTCGTGCGCGACAACCTCCAAAGAGGGATTTATGGGCCGGAGAATTGACCCTTCCCTTATTCCACCGAGACCCAATCTTGACTTCGAAACCGCCTTTTGGCAAGCTGGTATTCAAAAGGTGGGGGGGATAGATGAAGCCGGCCGGGGAGCGTTGGCCGGCCCTGTGGCGGCTGCCGCCGTGATACTTCCCCCCGACCTGGGGGTGGG
>DAOUWT010000183.1 GCA_030666985.1 Chloroflexota bacterium | reverse complement strand
TTTTTTTTCTACTGCAACATGTGGGGGGGGTAGGCAGTGAGATGCCCACATTATACACCATATATTGCCGCCTTCAAGGTAATAGTGCCACATGTAGTGAAACGTAAAACGTGAAACGTAATTCTTACTCATTACTCATTACTTTTCACTCATCACTTTTCACTCATTACTATTCACTCGTCACTATTCACTCTCGTCATCCCCATCCCCTGCGTGGTGCGGTGTCCGCTGCCACAAAAAAAAGCATAGTGAGCTAAAGCGTCTAAGGCCGCGCGGTCTGCGGGTTCTAAATTTAATGCATTAAGTTTATAGCTCCCCACACACCCCACTGTAAGCCGCTTGCCAAACCTGACAGGAACGGTTTTTAGGCGGTAAGAACTGACAACCACCCCCTCGCGCACCATTTGCGGGAGTTCTTCAGAAAAGCGGATGGGCGCAAAAGCCTGCCAGCGTCGCAGCCAAGAGGAGACCAAGCTATCGGGCAATGGGAACGGCAAATGCCCCACCGTCCCATGAAAAGCAGTCGGGGTGAAAAACTCGAATTCCCAACTGCGGGGAGGTTTTACAGAAAACAAATGTTCCTCGCCCAAGACCTTGTATGAAATTTGCCCCGCCCAGGGATGTTCCCCGGGGGAGATAGTCCGGCCGGTGACGCGCCACGGCAGCCCGGCCAGCTCAACGGTTTGGGGGAGTTGGGGTGCCCACCCCTCCCGTAGGGCCTGAGACACCCGCTGGGAGAGTGCTGCCACGCGGAACCAGGCCGCCTCCCCGGCCCGAACGTGAACCTTCCCCCCCCGGGGATAGCCCACCCCCCGGAGAGGGGAAAGCGTGAAGGGGGGCGTCTCCGCCGGGGCGTGGAGAGCCTCCGCCAGGGACGGGTCTACATCCCCCCAATGCTGAAACCAAAACCCATGCACGGCGCGGCTTGTCCCCCCATTGATGATGCCTGACCGAACGGCTTTTATGGAAACGACGAGAGAGGTGAGCATTTAATAATCACTACAAGACAGATTGGGTATCCATTCCATTTTTCTTTGGCGGATTTTTATCTAAATCTACAATAAAGCAGCGGCCTTTTTTGTCTTCTTTTAGCAAGCCTAATTCGCGGCCTTTCTTTAGGATGTCGCAAGTTAAATGAACGTAGGGGCTAATGACCCCCTTGAGGAATACACTCAGTTCAGCTTCTTCTTTGATAATTTCTTTAGCCTTGCTGGTCGAAATCTCCCTTTGTACTATTTCCCGGCCTTCCTGGTATAAAATTATTTTCCAGCGTCCATACCGAAAATAGTCATAAAGCTTCTGGATGCCCTGTGCAAAAAATACACCTACAACCACAGCTGCAATTTCATTCTTGATAGCTTCTAAAAGAAAATCGGCTATATTCTGTAACCAATTCATAATGACAATCCTTATTGTCCTTCTAATCTGAATTTGCGTGCCGCATCACGCACTTCTTGTAAATTAATTATCTCGGCTGCCTCGTAGCGCGGCGGCGTGCTGTGGGGGATGGGGCGCACGCGCAAAATGGCGGGGAAGTAGCCCATACGCCCGTGCAACTCGGCCAAAAGGGTCACGGCAGCAAAGTTGTAGGCTGGGGGATTGACTAATATTGAGCGCGTTTGCCAATCTTGGGACGTGAGGCTGATGCCGGCGACAAGGGCGCGAACCTGCTCCCCGAAGGGCTGAGTATTCTCGAAATGGGAGGGGATGTCCCTAATTTCGGCGATATCCTGGCCGGTGAGGGTCTCTATTTGGGTGCGTTGGACGTCCGTGATGGGGTGGGAGAAGTTGAGGAGGAGCATGGGTTTTTATGCTAAGGAAGCAGCCTTGATTGGTTTACCCAATTTTTCATGGACAATCGAAACCAATTTCCCCTTTTCAGAATCATCCAATTGGCCTGTTTTTGCAAAGCCAGGTAATTCAACTAAGACAATCCCAATGGCTTCTGCCAATTCTCGGTTGTTGACAATTTCCGACCAATCCTGATCAACAACCAAAAAACGCTTAGTATAGGTACCGAAAAACCGCTGGCCACCAGCTACAGCAAGCTGCTTGATTCCTTGAGATGAGCGTGCTTTCCCGCCGGTTTTCACCTCGATAATTCCCACCTGATTGTTACATCGCACAACAGCGTCTACATCAACAGACCCGCTTTCATGATTCCATCCTATTTCTATTTCATCCACGTGTGGTTTTAACGCTTCATACACAGCCTGTTCAAAAGGTTGGCCAACACCTTTTCCGTATCCTGTAAACGCATAATCATTACCAAAATAAGAAACTAAATAATCTTTCAGGGTTATCGTATCGCTGATTGTGATTCTCTCCTGAACAAAGGGAACACCCCCTTCTGAGAAGGCGTAAAAATCCACCCCTGTTTGACCGCGTTGGCTTCTTACATAGATTGGCTGGCAGCCCCTTTGCCGGGCAACTTCTAGTGCGCCAATAGACATGGGTTTGGTGCCGCCGGTGATATTCACCAGCGTATTAGCTGACTCCGGCAAAAGAGCTGCTATCTGGTCTGTAATTTTGCCAGGAGCATAAGCGTCTATGAGAAATAGCTGAGGCTGCATATCTTTCAGGCGCATTTGCAGTCGTTCGGCCATGAGTTTACTTTTTCTAAAATCGGTGTGGAGTATATACACTTGCTTAGGGCTGAAATGACGCGCAACTAAAAGATTGGGCGCGGCTTGAGCTCCAGATAGGACTATCATAAGGGGGTATTTTGAATTAGTCATAATGCACCGAGGGTTTCTTGAAATTTATGTAAATTAGCGCGGATTAGCGGATAGTTTTTCTTCCATTTCGAACAGCACCCAACCAAAGGGTGCCAAGGCAAGAGCTTTTCCATCCTTGACCGTCATTGCAGCCCGCTTCGAGCGCGGGAAAGGATCGCCAGGCTTGCGCGGCGGAGAGCCTTTCTGGCGTCTATGCAATCTAAAGTCTTTCACGATTTTCTCGAAGAGGTAGATGTCTTTTTGCAGGTGAGTGCCAAAGGTTTTGCCATCCCAACCGCTGCCCCAGCCTAATTGCAGCAAGGCCTGGTTGGGTTGCAAAGCAGCGTCGTAGAGCTGTTTATAAAAGCTTGTCATGCGGGGATATTGCTCAGATCTTTCATACCAATCTATCAGGTTTTGAATACGAGAACGGCTGTGGTTTTGGGTGCGAGCCGCCAATTCATCCAGCCAATGCTTGCGGTTAGCAAAGCCCAGTTTTCTGGCTTCTGGCATCTCAAAGAGGGTATCGTCAATTTTTAGCGTCCCGGTGAACGGCACATCTCCGCGTAAGGCTTCCATTTCAATGGGCGAACCTTGATTTTTTTGGGTCAAGACTTGAGCATTAACCAGTGCCAAACCCTCTCCAGGTTTCTCAGGCCCAAAGCAGTCTGAGACGTGCAAAGTTCGCATTAAATCTAAATTGGGATTTCGGCGGTCTGGGCACCTATGTTTATTGGATGGTTCAAACAATACTCTTTCATATCTGTTCGCAGGATTCCTTGATGGAATCCATTCGTCCCCCTTCTTATATTTCATTTCGTTAATGCTATGAATTGTGATATTTTGTTCATCCCAACCGTTCCAAGCCAAGGCAGTTCTTAAAGCGCCTTTAAGTGATGAGCCAGGGATATAAGGTCGATCATGCACGTCCTTGATAAAAGATTTCACCTCTGCATAGGTTTTTTCTGAGCGTGGGAAACCGGGAATAATGTATCTAAAATATGCTGAATTTTGCAAATCGGGCTTTGTGAGCAATTCGCCGGGTAAGGGATAGCTGCCATCTTGTTGGGGATTCAGTTGGTCGGCTTTCTCTCGTAGTATGGTATCCTCATCCAAGCGATAGGTGCGCCCACCTGCAGCCACAATATCAAACCTTAGACGCAACTCGTCACCATCGCCAATGTGCAGTGGGGTGAGGGTCGTCAGGGTAATGTCGTAAAGGGTCATCTCATCCTCCTATCTCCAAGCTACCTGAACGTGTTATTCTGCTGGATCTGGCGATCCATCTCGAGCAGTGCCATCATCCGTGACAATTAGACGATGAGGGTTCAGGCCCACGCCAAGGGTAATGCCGTTGCGCCAGACTGTGTGTCCAAGCGGTTTCTTGTCCCCATAGCTGGGTTGGGCGTCCACCATCTGGCCCGGGGCGTCTGCCTCTAACGGTCCCAACACCGAACCTTCGACCAGCATGTGCGCTGTTTTGCGGCGTTCGTCCTTTTTCCCATGGGTTGATTTAACCCATCCTTCAACGGATTCGATCTTATAGGCGGCCTGGGGATATTCCAGCGCAGGGATTTCATTATCGTTAGGAATATACCGGCTTAGACTCACCCAGGGTTTGTTAGCTGCTTCAGGGAGTTGGATGCTGCCTGCGGGAGCGATCTTGCAAGTCCCAAATCCGCTGCTGCGTTCTCCGCCTAAACCAGCATGACCTAATTCCGCGAACAACCCTGGAAGTTGGGCTTCCAGTTCCGGGTCGGGATTAAGCCAGCGCAAGCCAAACCATAATCCGCAGCCTCGGTTGAAAACTACTTGCCCAGTATGGTAAATGGTAGAGTTATTGGCGGCGCGGTCAATGGTCACACGCGGTTGGCGGGTAACTTTCCACATCGGCTCTTTTCTTGCCCTGATAGTGGTTGATAACTGAGCAACTTCGGATTTGGTTAGCAACACCTTTTTGTCGTGGTATTTTTCAGCGGTTTTCCATTCCTCAGCCAGCGTTTTACCATTCAGCAATATTCGAAATAAGCCTTCTGAAACATAGCGCACTTGCTTTAGTTTCTTTGGTTTTGGAGCACCAGGCACGTCCATAGGTTTTGTTGACGTTTGCGGGGGTGGGAAGAAGAGAATCTCCCCAGCCCTCGGGAACGCTGAAGAAAGTACAAAAGGAGGCTTATTGTCAGAGAATCGCTCACCAAAAGATTTTGCTTTGGTTTGCCCCTGAAGCACGGCAACTCGTGCCACCAAGGCAGCAAAAAGTGAATCGGAGCTAAAATGTGAACTAGTTTTCTCTTGCCCCAACCCATGTCGGCCAAAATGGAAGCGCATGCCTTCAATATGCCAAATTTCCATATTCATGGGTTTACTCCGTTGAAATTATCTCTTGGGCCCAATTTTTCAAGGCGGCGAATTGGTCGAGCACGTCTTGGACGGCGTCAAAAGCTTGCCCATCTTCGAAGGTGTGCTCTGTGCCATACTTTTTGCCAGTGCGAGCGGTAATTTTTACGTTAGAAAATTTCACCTTGCCGCTGCCACGTGACCCAGAGCCGCCCAGGTAATCATCTTCCACCAATTGCAGGGCGTTTAGGACATGCTCCAAGCGCTCGAAATCGGCCGCGTCGTAGATGCCAAAGACCAACTCCGCCGGGCCAAAAATCGCCCCAGCGGGAACACGCTCCAGTGTGCGTGGTGTAGCTGCGCTGGTGACGCGGTCAATTGCAACTTCGGTTTTGAGTTCTGCAAAAGGCAGGTCGGTTTTGGCTTTGTTCATCGCTTTGATGCTATCTGGGGTCAAGGCAACATCCCGCACCAAAAGACGCCCTGGCTCAGAGAAATCACGCTCGCCCGGTAATCCAAAGATATGGCAAATAGGGCAACCACCGTTGGCCTTGAAATCTTTTTCCTCTTTGCAGGTGTGAATTTGAACACCTTTGCCAATCCCTGTATTTTGCTTTACACCAAGAACCTTCTCTGTCTGAGAGCGCATCTTACCCCGCAAACTAGAGCCTGGGATATAGGGTTGTTTATTGAGAGGGTTGCGGATGACTTCGTTATCTATCCCGCCAATCTCCAAGCCCGCCCCCGATCCGCCGATGTGCAAG